>JAZQOP010000241.1:0-5049 GCA_045627965.1 Kiritimatiellia bacterium
CCCAGCCCACCTCCAGCCCCCCCGGCCCGCCTTGTGAGATTATGGCGGAACATTGGGGTTTTTGCACATTTTTGGGCTCTTCGAGGGAAGCAGTGGCCCGTTGAAATCAGGGGAGGACGACAACATCCTCGCAATGTCCCCCGAATGTGGAGCCCAAGGGTCGGCATTCGGGAAGTCCTTCCATTCGCTCCCGTTGCGGATTCGCAAAATCGTCGAATCCATGTGCCAACCCCGGACCCTTTCGGTAGGGCCCGATCTCCGAGCGGGCCGCCTTCGACCCCGATTGCGGCCGCGCAAGGCCATCGAATGTGGGGCCAACAGGCTGGCATTCGGGGGGGCTTTTCATGCATTCCCTCGCATGATTTCCGGACCCAAGCCCGTTCGACGGCCCTTCCATTCGTTTAGGGGGCTGTCTTGGGCGGTCCGGGGCCGGTTTTGCCTGTGAGATTATGGTGGAACATTGGGGTTTTTGCACATTTTTGGGCTCACTAGGGGGGCTTCCAAGGCCCCCTTTCGCCGGCCCTGCAAGAGAACGCATCAACAGCCGAATCGGGCGAAAGGGAAAGGCGAATTCGGTAGGGTCCGACCTCCGGGCGAGCCCCCCCGGCGGCCTAGCCTTCGCCATCGAACGCCGACAAGTCCGCCCACGCGGGCGGGCGCGAGGGCCGCCCCTCGTGGTTCGTCAGGCACCACGAAACGTCCGCCTCGGCGACGACCGCGTCGCCCTTTCGGATGACCTGGCGGAACGTCCCGGCGATCCGCCGCCGCTCCGTCGGCCAGGTCTCGATGACCAGCTCGTCGTCCGCCTTCGCGGGCAGCCGATACGAAATGTCGATCCGCGCGATGACCGTGAAAAAGCCCTCCGCGACCAGCCGCGGATAGTCGAACCCGACCGCCTTCATGTATTCGCCGCGCGCAAATTCCAGATAATGGACATAGTTCGCATGGTTGACGTGGCCGTAGGAGTCGCACTCGTAGGACCGCACCTGCAACCGGCATTCGTGACGCATCGCTCCGCCTTTCCCGGCTACTCCGCCGGCAAGATTTCCACCCCGTAGAACCGCCGCCCGTCCGCCCCCGGCGGCTCGATCTCCAGCCACAGCAGCCCCTCGGCCCCGCCCGTGGCCGCCGTCCCCGTCCAGACGCGGTTCGTCGCGCCGGGACCCGCCGCCAGGTCCTCGACCGCGAACGCCGCATAGCGCCACCCCGCCGTCGTATGCACCACGCACAGGTTCGTCGCCGAAAACTCCGCGATCCAGAACGGCTCCGGGTCGTCGCCCCCGGAGGACCCGCGCACTTCGATCGTCACCTGGCGCGTCGCCGACAGCTTCGTCTTGGAGTCCGTCAACACGGCCGTCACCAGGTGCGGGCCGTCGTCGTCGACGATGTCCAGCACGCGGTAGCGCGACTTGTTGTGCAGCGTGTTCGTCCCCTTGAACGGCGGCTCGGCCGTCCACGCCACCGTCCAGTTCGTCCCCGCGCCGTAGAGCACGACGTTCGTCACGAAAATGTCGACGATGTTCGAGACCGTCGTCGCCACGGGCGCCAGCTCGAACTCCGGGAACGCCGCCACCGAGAGCGCCGCCGAGGCCCGCTGGTCGGGCGTCCCGTCCGGCGCGACGTGGACCGTCGCCTCGATCACGTAGTCGCCCCAGTCCTCCGGCAGCGCCTCCAGGGTGAACGTCAGCGTCCCGTCCTCCAGGTTCGTCGCCGCCGCCAGGCGCGGGAGCTCCGGCGTCGCGCGCCAGGAAAATTCGTAGCCGTTCGTCGGGTGCAGATAGGTGAACGTGCCGGTCCACGGCTGGCCGAGGCCTGCGGCCGGTTCGCCGCGCCAGACCAGCACCGGCGCCGTCTCGCCGGCCGCGCGGATCCGCACGTCGTCGATGTCCGCGATCGACCCGTTCGCCGCCGTCGAGACGATCCGGAACGCGCGCGCCCCGCCCTCGTGGATGTCCACGCGGAACTCGACGTCCTCGATGTCCAGCCGGTCCACGAACGAGACCGCGCCGTCGGCGACGTCCCTCCAGGCGTCCTCGTCGTCCTCCTCGCCGCGCGTCTGGACCTGCAGCGCCATCGGATGGTTCGTGTGATAGTTGGCATAGCGGAACGACAGCGTCCCCAGCCCGCCCGGATAGAACGGCGACTCGAACGTGGCCGCGTTCGTCGACAGATGCCGGATGCGCAGCGACTTCGCGCCGATCTTCCGGTCGGTCTTGTCGCTCGCGCTGACGCCCGCCGCCATCCACGACGCCCCCGCCAGCACGATCGGCCGCGGCACCGCCGAATAGGTGCACGCCCCCATGTCCTCGAAGTCGACATAACGCGGCGACGTCGCCGCCTCCACGCGGATCTTCACGCTCGCCGAATGCGCAAACCGCCCCTCCGGCGCCGGCGCCTCCTCGCCCTCGCCGCCGACCTCGCCCGCCTCGCCGCCGACCGGCGCCCCTTCGCCTTCCGGCACCTCCTCGGCGGGCGCCCAGGCCGTGAACGTCAGGGTGAACTCCTTGCCGACGTCGGCCATCGACGGCGAAAGCGTCAGGTGCGGGTCGTCCTCGGCGTTCATCGTCCCCGCGAAGGCCGGCTCGACCGTCCAGCGGCCGTCGACCGCCTCCTGCACCGTGCCGCCGGGCAGGTGGACCGTGGCCGTCACGTCGAACTCCGGCTGGTCGAACTCGCCATCCGCGGCATAGGCCACGTTCGTCCCCGTCTTGTCCAGCTGCACGAACAGCCGGAAGGGCGTCCATTCCACGTCGTCGAACGCCACCGTCCCGCTCGCCCCGACGCGGTTGGAAATCGCCAGCTCGAAAGGCCCGTCGAAAGGCAGGCCCGTCGCCGGGTCGACCGTCTCCCACTCCAGCACGTCGACCTGCCCCGTGCCGCCGCCCGACACATAGCGCCCCACGACGACGCCGTTGACCTGCACCTCGCAGTCCGCGCGCGACGACAGCACCTGCCGGAACGCCGCCCGCACCTTCTGCACGCCGCCGCCCAGCGTCCCCTGCGACCGCCAGAACCCCTTTTCCGACGCCGAGGCCGACTGGATCGAGAGCGCGGGATTCCCCTCCCCGTGGACCCACGAGGCGCGGGCGTTGCACGCCACCCAGGCGTTTCCCGTCTCGGCGTTCGTCCAGGACGTAGGCGTCGACGTCCAGCGCGTCGTCCCGAACGGCATCCCCTCGAACGTCTCGATCCCGGCGGGCTCCGCCGCCGTCGCCGCCGCCGCCCAGGCCGCCGCGCAGGCGGCCAGCGTCGCAATCGCTTGGCGGAACCGCGTCATGGCGGCACGGGCCTCAGTCGCCGGTCGGCGAGCGCAGCAGGAAGTAGGTCGGCGACGAGGCCATCGGGACCGTCGTCGGCGACGTCACCGTCCCGCCCCAGGCCGACGGCGTATTCGTCGGCCAGCCGGCCACGAGGTTCGTCGTCGTCAGCAGATACGCCGTCGTGTCGGCGTCCGTCAGGTTCGTCCAGGCGACGACCGCGTTCATGCCGTCGCGCACGATCGACAGGAAGCGGTAGTCCGGCGGGTCCGACGGCATCCCGACCGTCAGCGTGAACGTCTCGGTCACGCGCCCCTGCGCATTTTCCGCGCGGACGGAGAACTCCGACGTCCCCGTCATCAGCGGCGTGCCCGAAACCACATACACCAGCTGCCCCTCGGCGTTCGTCCGGATGCTCGCCGACAGGCCGAACGGGAAATCGCCGCTGGACTTGATGTAGTTCGTCGCCCATTGCGCCAGCAGGACCGTCTCGCCCTCCACGCCGAACGCGATGTCCGGCAGCTTCGAAGGCGTCACCCATACCGGCGGCCCGTCGATCGTGATCACGAAATTCGATTCCGTCGTCCCCGCCGCGTTCGCCGCCGCGATCGTGAACGCCAGCTCGGCGCCCTGCACCTCGGCATTGCCGTAGAGCACCCACGACGAGCCCGCCGGCTCGATGCGCAGCCCGGGGATGTTCTCCGCCCCGGCCGAGATCCACACGCTCGTCGCCCCCACGATCGCCAGGTCGTTGCTGTAGAGCACGCGCGGATACTTCGCGTTCGGCAGCGGGCTCGTCGCCCCGATCGTCGGCGGCACCGTCGGCTCCACGACCGACATCGCGAACTGGCGCCCGGTCGCGCCCGTCACGTTCGTCGCGATCAGCGTCGGATAGTAGTCGCCCACCTGCGTCGGGATGCCGCCCAGCAGGCCCGAGGGCGACAGCGTCAGCCCCGGCGGCAGCTCGTAGCCGGTGCTCGAGTCGAAGAGGAACGTCGGATTCTCCGTCGCCTCCAGCTGCACCTCGTAGGGGAAGCCATACTGCGCCGGCGGCAGGTTCGTCGTGATCCACTCCGGCGGCGGGATCTGGCGCTCGTTCACGAAGATGAAGAACACGTTCGTCGTCGCCCCGTAGGCGTTGCTCGCCACGACCGAGAACGAATTGGTCCCCGCCTTCGTCGGCACACCCGTAAAGGCGCCGTCCGCCGACAGCGACAGCCCCGGCGGGCACAGCGTGGCGTTCAGGAACGAATACGTCGCGGCCGGATCGGCCAGCGTCTCCAGCTGCGCGAAATACTCCGACTGCAGGAACCCTTCCGGCAGCTCCGTCGTCACGAAGCGCGGCGGCAGGAACTCCGTGCGCACCACCACGTGCTGCTTGCCGATCGTCACCTGCTTCACCCCCTCCCGGGCATAGGCCGGAACGTCCATGATCTGGCCGCCCGTCCCCGCCTCGGACCCCCAGATGACCACCTTGCCGTCGGCCCGCAGCGCCGCGCAGACGTTGTAGCCCGCCGAAATCGCCACCACGTCCGACTGCGCCTCCGCCGGCACGTTCGTCACGTTGCCGAACGCCGTGCGCGGCGTCGCGCGCATCGCCAGGTCCTCCGGCACCACCGGCTCGTCCTGCTCGACCGTCCGCGCCCCCCAGACCACCACTTCGCCGTTCGTCCGCAGCGCCATGCAGTGGAACGGCCCCGCCGCGATCGCCTGCACGCCCGACTGCGCCGCCAGCGGCACCTCCTCCACCCCGTAGGTGTTCGTCCCGCTCTCCTTCGGCGCCCCGGCCACC
>JAZQOP010000242.1:0-3602 GCA_045627965.1 Kiritimatiellia bacterium
ATCCGGCGGCGCCCTTTTTCGCCCTGGCGGCGGACTAGGCCTTCAGGCCCTTCTCGGCCAGCGCGGCCTTGCGGGACAGGCGGACCTTGCCGTTGTCCTCGACGGACAGGCACTTGACCCAGATTTCCTCGCCCATCTTGACCACGTCGTCCGTGCGGTTCACGCGGCGGTCGGCCAGCTCGGAGATGTGCACCAGGCCTTCCTGCCCGGGCAGGAACTCGACGAAGCACCCGAAGTCCTTGATGCCCGTGACCTTGCCGCGGTAGATCTTGCCCGGCTCGGCCTCGGCCGTGAGGGCTTCGATCTCGCGCAGCGCGGCATCCAGGTTCTCCTTGCAGTTGGAGAACACGGAGACCTTGCCGGAGTTGTCCTCGTCGATGTCGATGGAGACCTTCGTCGTCTCGGTGATGCGGCGGATGTTCTTGCCGCCGGGGCCGATGAGGGCGCCGATCTTCTCGGGGTTGATCTTGATGACCGTGATGCGCGGAGCATACGGCGACAGGTCGGCGCGCGGCGCCGGGATGGTCGCCTCGATCTTGTCCAGCAGCTTCTGGCGCGCGGCAAACGCGCGGTCGAAGGCGCCGGCCACGAGGTCCCATTCAAGACCGCGGATCTTCAGGTCCACCTGGAAACCGGTGATGCCCTTGCGCGTGCCGGCCACCTTGAAGTCCATGTCGCCGCAGTGGTCTTCCGCGCCGATGATGTCGGTCAGCAGGACGGGCTGGTGGCCTTCGCCGGTCACCAGGCCGATGGAGATGCCGGCGACCGGCGTCTTGATCGGGACGCCCGCGTCCATCAGGGCCAGCGTGCCGACGCACACCGACGCCATCGAGGACGAGCCGTTCGAGCCCATGATCTCGGAAACCAGGCGGATCGTGTAGGGGTAGTCCGCGGGAACGACCTGCTCGAGCGAGCGCTCGGCCAGCGCGCCGTGCCCGATCTCGCGGCGGTTCAGGCCGCCCAGGCGCTTGACTTCGCCCGTGCTGTAGGGCGGGAAGTTGTAGTGCAGCGTGAAGCGCTTCTTCGTCTCGCCGCCCGTCAGCCCGTCCATCTCCTGCTCGTCCTGGCCCGTGCCCAGCGTGCAGATGCCGACCGCCTGGGTCTCGCCGCGGGAGAACAGCGCCGAGCCGTGGACGCGCGGCAGGATCGAAACGTCGGCGTTCAGCGGACGGATCTCGTCCATCGCGCGGCCGTCCATGCGCTTGCCCTTCTCCAGGACGCCCTTGCGCACCAGCTCGATCTCCAGCGTGTCGAACAGCTTCTTGAACAGGTTCTCGGTCATGACCTCTTCGCCGTAGGCCTCGACCATCTTCGGGAAGGCCGCCTCGAACACCGCGGCCATCTTCGACTGGCGCTCCAGCTTCTTGACGGTGAACAGCGCATCCTCGAGGTCGGCCGCCGCGATCTCGCGCAGCTTGGCCATCTGGCCCTCGTCGGGAAGCGTCTCGGTGAAGACCTTCGGCGGCAGCCCCATCTTGGCGCGCAGCTCGTCCTGGGCCTCGCAGATGCGCATGACGGCCTCGTGGCCGAACTTCATCGCCGCCACCATGTCGGCGTTCGAGATCTCCTTCGCGGAGCCTTCGATCATCATCGGCAGGTCATGGCGCCCGACATACACCAGGTCGAGGTCGCTGTTCGCCATCTGCGACTGGTCGGGGCACAGCACGAACTGGCCGTTGATGCGGCCCACGCGCACGGCGCCGATCGGCCCCAGGAAGGGCAGCTCGCTCAGCTGCAGCGCGCAGCTCGCCGCGTTGATCGACAGCACGTCGCTCTCGTTCTGCCCGTCGGCGGCGATCAGCATGTTGTTGATCTGCACGTCGTTGAAGAAGCCTTCGGCAAACAGCGGGCGGATCGGGCGGTCGGTGACGCGCGCCGTCAGGATTTCCTTCTCGGTCGGGCGCCCTTCGCGCTTGAAATAGCCGCCCGGAATGCGGCCGGCCGCGTAGAAACGCTCGCGGTATTCGACCTGCAGCGGGAAGAAATCGATGCCTTCGCGGGGCTTCGAGGTGTTCGTGACGGCGGAGAAGACGATCGTCTCCCCCAGCTGGCAGGTCGCCTGGCCGGAAGCCTGGCGGGCGAGCAGCCCGGTTTCGAACGTCATGGTCTTGGAACCGATGGCGACGCTGACCGATGTGGTATTCTTCATGGTATTCCTTGCTTGCCGGGCAATGCCGGCGGGTTGGGTTGTCGTTCTTGTTTCGTTCTTCAAATCGTGGAGCGGGGCCGGAAAGTCGAAAGCCCCCTTCGCGGCTCGCGGGCGGCGGGCTGGCGGAAGGGGGCGGTCGAGGCCGGGTTCCCGCGGTCGCGCCAGCGGGCCGGTCGCATGGGGGACGCCGCGGCGCCCCGCAAGACGAGGCTTAGCGGCGGAGGCCGAGGCGCTCGATCAGCTTCTGGTAGCGGGCAAATTCGCTGTCGCGCAGGTAGTCCAGCAGGCGGCGGCGCTTCTGCACCAGGATGAGCAGCCCGCGACGCGAGTTGTTGTCGTGCTTGTGCACCTTGAAATGCTCGGTCAGGTCGGCGATGCGACGGGAGAGCAGGGCCACCTGGACTTCCACGGAGCCCGTATCCTTCTCGTGCTGCTGGAACTCTTTCTTGATTTCGGCTTTGACGGAACTGTCGATCATGTTTCTGTTCTTTCTTCTTCAGTTTGGCAAATACGCGGGGGACTATACGGACGCGCCCCCCCCGTTGCAAGTCCAAAAACGGGAAAACACACCTAAAACGCGCCCCGCCGCACCCCGCGAAACACGCTACCATTGTCTGGGAAAACCATCCAAACACGTTTCCATTGCGTGGCCCCCCCCCCCGAAACACGCTTCCATTGCGTGGAACCCGCCCTCAGCCCCCGCGCCCCGCCCGTCAGCGTTCCATCCGCAGGAGCGCCTCGCGGCCGGTCGTCTCGCCCGGGACCACGCCGCAGGCCTGCGCCGCCTGGCTGGCCTCCAGGACCGTCGCATCCAGCAGCCGCTCCAGCGTCGGCGCCGAAGCCACGGCCCAGCGCTCGCCCAGCCGGTCCGCCGTCGCCATGCTGAAAAACCCGCATCCCAGGTTCGCCTTCCCCCCCTGCACCAGCAGGACCGCCGACGCTTCCGTCGGGAACGAAATCGCGTGGAAACGCCGCCCCTCCACCAGCCAATCCCCATCGAAGCGCCGCACCGCGTCCGCGAACCTGCCCCCCTCCACCGCGTGCGCCTCGACCAGCTCCGCCAGCTTCGCCGGATCGATGTTCCCGCCCGACACCAGGCAGACCGTCCGCTTCCCCTCCAGCGGCAGCTTCCCCGACAGCAGCGCCGCCGTCGGCAGCGCCCCCGCCCCTTCCGCCACGATGCCGCCCGTCTGGTGCAGCAAGGCGACCGCCGCCCCGATCTCCTCCTCCGACACCGACACCACCCCGTCCAGCAGCCGCCGGCAAATGTCGAACGTCAGCACCCCGGGCGTCTTCACCGCGCATCCGTCGGCCAGCGTGCTTGCGCTATCCAGCGTCACGCGCCCCCCCTCCGCCATGGCCCGTTCCATGCAGTTCGCGTTCGCCGGCTCCACGCCATAGACCTTGCACCTGGGATTCAGCGCCTTCACCGCCGTCGCAATGCCCGCCGCCA
>JAZQOP010000243.1:0-8352 GCA_045627965.1 Kiritimatiellia bacterium
CACCAGGCCCCGATTTCTGCCAAGACGCCGCCTTTCGAATCAACCAGCTCAATCCACGGAATCAGCTCTAATGGAAACAGGTGAAAACATAAAATTAGCGGAGGAGCAATCAGAAAGACCCCTCCGAACGCAACCAGCGGCACCCAAAGGAACCACATTCGGCTCACTGGCCGGCGCCATCACGGCAACGCCGGCGTCCCCTGCCCTTTCTCCTCGGCCTTCGCTTCCGCTCCCATGCTACATCCCCCCCATCACATCCGCATCCGGCTCCAGCTCGGCCAGCCCGCCCGACTGAAGCTGCCGCATCAACCCCTGCGCGGCGGCGCATTCCGGCGCGGCACGCAACGCCAGCACCGCATACGCCAGCGCCTTCTCCGCGTCCCCGGCGCTCAACGCCTGGAATCCCAGCGACGCCCGCGCGTCGGCCAGCACCATCGGTGCCGAATCGTAGCGCCCCGGCTCCGGCTTCAGCCGGTAGACCCGGAACCGCCGGTTCTCGTAGACCAGCGAAAACCGCTTCAGCTCCTCGATCGCCCCCTTTTCGAAGAGGTGGACAACGGCATCCTCCGGCGGCTGGAGGGCATCGACCATGTAGCGCGGCGAAAGTTCCCAGCCGTTGTTCGCCAGCTGCCCCATCGTGTGGACGTAGACCAACGCCCTCTTCGACTCCATGAACGCCGCAAAGGCGTCTTCGTCGCCCTTGAACAGCGCATTCCAGAACGCCTCCGTCGCCTCGCGGATCTCCGGCGACTCGAACTTCGGATGCAGCACGACCGGGCAATTGGCATAGGCGGCGATCGACCCCGAAACCCCAAAATTCGCCAGCACCGGATCGGGCGTCACATCCTTCTGCAGCGCCTCGATCAGCGCCTCCGTCTCCTTGACGTGCAAGTCCGAGCGGCCCCACTGCCCCGCATCCGTCAACGTCCGCGCCGCCTCGACATGGAGCACCATGCCGAAGACCACGGCCACCGCCAGCGCGCGCACCGAGCGCCACGGCCCCGGGCACGCCAACCGCGCCAACGCCAGCCCGGCCAGCACGCTCGTCGTCAACGCCAGGAAAATGTGGAACCGAAAGAACAGGACCGTCGCCGCCAGCGACACGAAATGGAACGCCGCCAGGAACGTCGGCGTCAGCGGCCCCTGGAAGACGCTCTGCGGCGCGGCCGTCCCCAACGAACCGGCCGTCCGCAGGTCGCCCGGGACCGCCGCCGGCGGCACAGCGAACAGGAACCGCGCCACCCGCGGCCAGAACGCCAGCGCCGCAACACCCGTCGCCAGCCACAGCGCCACCGGGAACCACCTGCTCAGCAACGCAAACGACGTCGAATTCAGCGCCGGCGTCCACAACACCCGCTGCGAAAACGTCAGCAGCGCCGGCTCCAGCGGCCGCACATTCAAAAAGCGGATCTTGGCGACCAGCAGATCAAGAAAATGCCCGTAGGCCGCATTGTGGAAAAGACCGTAGCCTACCCCGCACGCTACCGCCGGCAGGGCCAGCAGGATGCCCATCCGCAACAGCAGCGACCGCCTCCTCGGCCCCGACGACGGCGCCGCCGCGTGGTGCGGCGCCTCTGGACGCGAATGCACCAGCGTCGACAGCGGAATCGCCACCAGCAGCGCCGTCATCGGCGACAGCAGCAGATGGTGCGCCCGGTGATAGGGCTCCAAGGCGCCGACCAGCACCACGACCACGGCCAGCGGCACATGGAACCCCCAGGCCTCGTCCTTCGGCAGGCGTCCCAGAAGCGCCCGGAACGCCGTCCAGACCGCCAGCGCCGCGATGTAGTAGCGCATCAGGTCCCACGCACAAAGCGCGCCGCCGAGGGCCAGCGCCCCCAGCCAGCCCAGGAACACCCGGGCACCCCGCCGCCTCGCCGTCGCCGCCGCCAGCCAGCACGCCGCATGCCCCATCCACAGCGGCCACGCATCGTTTTCATGCGACAGCTCCTGCCCCGTCGACCGCACCACCGCCGCAACCGACACCGCCAGCAGCAGCGCCGCCATCGTCGCCGCCGCCGTGCTCCCGCGCGACGCCGCCCGCACCGCGACAAACAGCAACGGGAACGACAGCGCCCACCACAGCAGCGTAATCCACCGCAACCGCTCCTCCGGCGAGAGGCTTCCCGGCCACGCGCGCATCGCCGCCGCATAGAACGGCGCCGCCGCCAGCGTGTCGTCCGCCGCCGCGTCGACACCTTCGGGATGTCCGACGCCATCGTCATGCGCGGGCAGGTGCCCTTCTCGATAGACCTGGCAGATGTGCCGGAATGTCAGCGCCGACTCCAAGGTAAACGCCCGCCCGCCCCCCGCCAGCGCCGCCCGCGACGCCCCCAGCACCGCCCGGCGCACCACGACGCCCGTCGCCGTCGCCGCCACGCACAGCAGGACCGCCGCCGCGATGCCAAACGCCTTCGAGGAAACAACCGCCTTCGCACGCACCCAGAAATCCATCGGCGACCTCCGTGCCGTTCCGCCGTCCGCCCTACAGGATCCCCGGCAGGCTCGTCGGCATCCGCCCCTTCAACGGCGATGCCGCCCCGCCGCCAGCCGCCGGCCGCGCCTGCCCACCCGGAACGCCCCCCGTCCCGGGCCGGCGAACGCCCGCCTTGCGGGCCGCCTCCTCGAACCACGCCCGGAACGCCGCATCCTCGCCCATCCGCTGGTAGCGCGGATCGCCGGCGATCATCTGCAGGGTCCTGGGCCCGTCGATCGCGCTGGCCTTCTTCGCGGCGTCGAGCGCCTGCGGGAACCGTCCCAGCGTCGCGTAGGCCGCCCCCAGGTCGATCCACGCCTCCAAATGGTTCGGCTGGCGCCGCACGTAGTTCTCCAGCGCATAGGCGAACGCGTCGATGTGCTTGTCCTGCGCGAAACCGGCCGCCAGCTGCAAGATGAAGTCCAGCGGCACGTCCGGATCGGCCGTCATTTGCAGCCCGAGCTGCATCGCCTCGCCGATCCGACCGCTCATCCGGAACAGGTTCATCAGCTCGATCGCCTCCTCGAACGTCAGCGATTCGTCCGTCCGACGCTTTTCCTGCAGTTCGTCGATGCGCCCCTGCGCCGCCTGCATCTGCTTGAGCCGCTCGAGGAAGTCGGCCGCGGAGGTGTTGTGCACGTCCTTCTTCGCAAAATCGTCCAGCAGGGCGATCGCGTCGCCGATCCGCCCGACGTTCACATACATCTGCGCCAGTCGGAAAAGCGCCTCGGGCGACAACGGATAGAGGTCGACCGCCTGCTTGTAGGCATATTCCGCCTCCTCGTAGTCGCGGCGATACTCGTAGATGCCCGCAATCGCGCTCCGCAGCTTCGAGAATGACTTCTGCGCGCAAATATCCCGCGTAAACGAGCTCTGCGAGAGCAGCCAACGCGTATACCAGCCCCAGAACGCATGGTCGTCCCTGACCACCTGCTCGGGCAGGCGCGCCAGCGGCTGGGCGTTCAGCTTGAGCATCAGCCCGTTCGGCGTCAGGTAGGGATACATCCACTGGATCGCATAGCTTTCCTCGACGTAGAAGTCGTGCTTCTCCTTGTTCTCCTCGAAGATCAGCTTCGCCAGGATGCCGTTGATCGCCATCACGCCGCCGACGCCGTTGACCGACACCCGCCCGTTCTCGATTTTGATGTCCGCCCCCGCCGCGATCCGCCCCGCCTCGACGTCCGCCACGTATTCCTGGAACGCCCGGTTGCTCTCCTCCAGCGACGGAATGTAGATCGTGTCTCCGTAGAGGTCGCGCGTGATGTTCATGAACGTGTTGTCCGCCAGCGCGTTCTGCGTGATGAGGTAGACGTCGCTCCGCACATCCGCCGAATAGATCATGTAGGTCGGCACGAAACGCCCCGGATCGGTCCCTCCGTAGAACACCGCGCCCTGCGTCATCGGCGGCGGATAGGACGGATCGTCGCTGCCCATCGCCTCGCACAGCGCGCCCCACTGCGCCTTGAACTCGTCGCTGTCCGGCCCGCCATACCAATGCTCGAAGTCATCGCGGATGCCCTGGATGCCCTCCAGCCCCCAGTTGCCGAACTGCCAGCCGTAGGAGTGCCCGTTCTGCTCCGCCCCCCCCACGCTCATCAGCTGATCCTCGTCATACGCGTTCTGGTAGACCAGCACGCCCGGCAGCAGCACCGCCACCGCCAAAATCGCCATGCGCAGCCCGCTCGCCACACCGGGCGCCTCCGCATCCGACAGCGGCGCCAGCACCAGACGCTCCAGGCACCCCGCCGCCAGCAGCGCCCCATAGCCCAGCCACAGCGCATAGAACGCATGCGACTGGATGAACTGCACCCGCCCGATGAACTGCTGCTGCAAGTCCATCGACGGATTCTGGAAGATCAGGAACACGACGCTCACCGCAAAGAACCCGACGAACGACGTCAACATCCAGCGCTGCGGATTCTCGCCATAGTCCATGTCCAGCTTCAACGGCGACTGCGCCAGCGCCCAGCACGCCGCCACCGCCAACGGCGGCCCGAAGATCAGCGCCAGGAAGAACAGCCGCCCGTCCGCCTTCAAGAAGGCCGTCGGAACCCCGCCGTCCATCACGACATAGCGCCCTTCCTTCGCCGCATCGGCCAGCGCCTGCGCCGTCGGGAACAGGCTCTTCCACGCATTCACGTCCACCCACAGCACGCACACCGCCAGCAGCGCCAGGAATCCCGCCACGACGACCTTCGTCCCCACCCCGCTCGTCCGCCAGTCGGCCACCTGCCGCCGCAGCCACTGCGCCAGCAACGTGAAGAACCCCACGCCCGCCAGCAGCAGGATCGGCGCAATCAGCATGCGGTAGTAGCGTTCGACCTCGATCCCGCGCGCTTCCAGCACAAACAGCGGCAGCGACCCCAGCAGCAGCCCCAGCGCCACCGGCAGCACGCTCCTGCGGCGCCCCAGCGCCTTCAGCCCCCACGCGCAGAACGGCAGGAACCCGAGCACCGTGATCGGCAGCGTAAACTGGTTGCGCAAGTCCGTCAGGTACGTCCCCAGCTGCTCGACGAACTTCTGGCTGAAGACGTCCGTCGCCACGATCGCCTCATATTGCCCGCGCGTCACCGCATGCATGAACCCCGCCCACGTCCGCGCATAGCCCCAGTTCATCGGCGGATTCTGGTCCGACGCGATCGGCAGGTACAGGTAGAACGCCACCCCCAGCTCCGCCAGCAGCATCGCCACCGCCACCGTCTTCGCGCGCGGCAGCTTCAGCATCGCCGCCCCGACCGGCAGCAGCACGATCATCCAGCACAGGAACGTGAACGTCGGGATCGCATTCGCCAGCGCCGGCAGCGACGCCACCGACCGCAGCTCCGGCGGCACCAGCTCGCCCATCAGCCATGGAGACCAGTTCTTCATGAACAGCTCCGGCTTCGGCATCGGCTCGGAAATGAAATATCGGTTCATCGCGACAATCAGCAGGAAGACGCCAGCCGACACCCCGACGCCCCACGCCAGCCGCTTCGCCGTCGGCAGATTCCGCGTCCACCACCCCGTCAGCAACGCCAGCGGAACCGCCAGGAAGCTGTAGTTGTAGATCCAGAACGCCGCCGATTCCGGCCCCGTCGACCACTTCCAAAGCGTCGGCGCCACCCCCGGCACCCGCGCCAGGTCGTCCGGATTGACGAACAGCCCGATCCCCTTCGCCGCCAGCACGAACGCCGGCCCCACGAAAAGCACCGCCACCACGAAGTCCCGGAACAGGTCGGAATCCTTCACCAGCACCGCCAGGACCAGCGCCAGCGCCAGGAACAGCAGCGTCTGGTGGTTCGTCAGCCCCAGGCCGAACAGGAAGGCCGCCCAGTAGAGTAGCCGCGAATCCTTCGGCCGGCACATCCACATGTAGACCAGCAGCACCACCGCCAGCTGGAACAGCGCATTGAGCGCGTACACCTCCACGATCACGCTCTGCGACCACAGCACCGGGCTGAACGCCAGCAGCAAGCCGCCCGACACCCCCGCCGCCAGGCAGATCGCGTGCTCCACCTTCCCCTCCAGGCGATTCCGCAGCGTGGCCACGCTCTCCAGCATGTCCGCGCCGCTCCGGCTGATCAGCAGCGCCAGCAACCCGCACGCCCCAGCCCCTGCCACCGCCGACGCCAACCCCACCGACCACGCCGGGTTCGGATGCCCGTTATATTTCACCCAGTGGAACAGCAGCTGGAAAATCCACGTCACGAGCGTCCAGATCGGATACCCCGGAGGGTGCGGCACCCCCAGGTAGTCGCTCGCCACCGCCAGCTCGCCCGAGTCCTCCAGCGTCACCGTCGGCGCCAGCGTGAAAACGTAGGCCACCAGCGTCACGCCGAACGCCAGCCAGCCGGCCCACCAGTCGCAACGGCGGAAAAACGGCCCCTGCGCCTCCGGTTCCAGCCCGGCCTGCGCAACCTTCTCCAGCTGTTCTTCCGCCAATTTCGTCAACTTGATCATGCCACAAATCCTCTATTCGCGTTTGTGCGTGAAAGGATACCCGCCCCCCCCTCCCATTTCAAACCCAAACACGCGCCACGCCCCCAAAACGCACCCCCCGCCCAGATGCGCCCAAGCCTCGCCCTGACCTCCACGCCCAGCCGATCCGCCCCGCCTTACGGCTCGGAGGGCGGCGGCGCGAAGTAGATTTCCCGCACCGTGGGCGGAATGCCGTTGGTCGCGATGAAGTTCAGCAGCAGCTCGTAGAACGTCGCCGGCGTAGCGCCGTCCCAGGCCTCCAGGTCGGCGCTTCCGCCATCGGGACTGACCAGGAACGTCGCGCCCTCTTCGGGCAGATCCTCTCCGACCACCTCGACCCCGCCGACGCTCTTCGCCGTCTCGAAGCCCAGCAGCAGGTGCCATTCCCCTGCCCCTGCTTCGCCGGTCCACGCCGTGGTTTCGTCGCCGTCGACGACGCTCCAGCCGACGTCGACATCCGGCTCGGCCTCGGCGAGCGGCCCGTTGTAGACGGCCACGCCGGTCTCGGGGTCGAGCCCCGAGAGCGTCCACTGGGCATAGAACGTATAGCTGGATCCCGTCCCGTTCCAGTCGCGCACGCTGGCCATCTCGCTCGTCCAGTAGGCCGTCCCGCCGGCCCGCTTGTTGAAGATGCCCAGGAAGTCGTATCCTTCGCGCACCGGCGCCGTCGCCGCCGGCATCGGCTTGCCGACCACCGCCGTCACCTTTTCCGTCCCGTTCGACCCGCCGTTGGCGTCGATCGTGATCGTCGCATTCCTGGCCCAGTGCGCATAGAACGTGTAGGCCGTCCCCGTCCCGTTCCAGTTGCGCACGCTGCCCATCGACTCGTCATAATACGGCGTCCCGCCCGTCTTCGCGTTGTAGATGCCCAGGAACGTGTAGCCCTTCCGCACAGGCGCCGTCGCCTTCGGCATCGCCTTCCCGTACGTCGCCGTCACCTTCGCCGTCCCGTTCGACCCGCCGTTGGCGTTCAGCGTGATCGTCGAAATCCGCACCCACTGCGCATACAGCGTGTACTTCGACGCCGCGCTCGACCACTTCCGTACGCTCGCCATCTTCGCGTCGTAGTACTGCGTCCCGCCCGTCTTCGCGCTATAGTAGCCCAGGAACTTGTAGCCCGACCGCTTCGGCGCCGTCGCCGCCGGCATCGCCTTGCCATACGTCGCCGTCACCTTCGCCGACCCGCCCGTGCCCCCGTTCCGGTTCAGCGTGATCGCCGCCGTCTTGAGCTTCCAGCGCACGTGGAACGTGTACGCCGACCCCGTCAGGTTCCAGCTCCGCGCGCTCGTCCCGGCCGCCGTCCAGTACTTCGTCCCGGCGCTCGTCTTGTTGTACACGCCCACCAGGTTGTAGCCCTTGCGCGTCGGCGCCGTGATCTTCGGCATCGCCTTCCCATACGTCGCCGTCGCCGTGATCGTCTCCGGCGTCCCCCCGTGCGCCTGGATTGTCACCGTGCTCTTCTTCGCCGACCAGTGCGCATACAGCGTATACGTCTTCGCCTTGCTCGACCACTTCCGCAGGCTCTTCATCTTCCCGTCGTAGTACCGCACCCCGCCCGACTTCTTCGTGTAGTAGCCCAGGAACGTGTACCCCGTCCGCGTCGCCCCCGTCGCATCCGGCATCGGCGCCCCATACGTCGCCGTCGTCGACTTCGTCCCCAGCTTCCCGCCGTTCGCGTTGAACGTCACCTTCGTCGTCGTCGACTTCTTCCAGTGCGCATAGAGCGTGCACGACGCCTTCGACTGGTTCCACGCACGCTTCGACTGCATGTCCCCGTCCCAATACTGCGTCCCCCCCGACTTCGCGCTGTAGATCCCCAGCAGGATGTATCCCGTCCGGTACGGTGCCTTCGCCACCG
This sequence comes from Kiritimatiellia bacterium, assembly GCA_045627965.1. Lineage (GTDB taxonomy): Bacteria > Verrucomicrobiota > Kiritimatiellia > CAIQIC01 > Lenti-01 > RGIG3636. The sequence goes on from JAZQOP010000243.1 coordinate 8,292, forward strand.
CCGGCATCGCCTCCCCGTAATAGGCCGTCACCTTCGCCGTCCCCGCCTTCCCCCCGTTCGC
>JAZQOP010000244.1:0-3503 GCA_045627965.1 Kiritimatiellia bacterium
TGGTAGGGTTTCGGGCGCTATGAACATTGCATTCAACTACGCATGGCTGGCGGGCGGGGCGCTGGCGGGATATCTGATGGGGTCGGTTCCGTTCGGCTTGCTGATCGCCAAGGCCAAAGGGCACGATTTGCGCCAGGAAGGGTCGAGGAACATCGGCGCGACGAACGTCTTCCGGTGCGTCGGGAAGGGGTGGGGCGTGCTGGCGCTGCTGCTGGATGCGCTGAAAGGCTGGCTTCCGGCGTTCCTGCTTCCGGTGGCGTTCGGCCGCGTCCTTGCGCCGGAGAGCCTGCCGGCGTGGGCGGTCGACGGGCGGCTGCTCGGGCTGGTGTTCGGCGTGGCGGCGGTCGTGGGGCACAACTGGCCCGTGTGGCTGAAGTTCCACGGGGGCAAGGGCGTGGCGACGTCGGCGGGGATGCTGCTGGGGGTGGCGCCGGGCGCGGTCGGCATCGGGCTGGCGGTGTTCGCCGTGACGGTCGTGGCGACGCGGTGGGTCTCGCTGTCGTCGATCCTGGCGGCGCTGGCGGTCGCGGGGAGCGGCTGGTGGCTCTACTGGGCCGAGAGCCGGGTCCTGGCCTGGGCGCTGGCCGTGGTCGCGGCGGCGGTCGTCTGGCGCCACCGCGCGAACATCGGCCGCCTGCTCCGCGGCGAGGAGCCCCGCATCGTCGGCAAGAAGTAGCGTCGCGGCCGAGGGGCGGGGGGCGGTTGGCGGGCAGGCGCGTGGGCCGGGGGACAAAATCGGCGTTGCGGGGGCGGTTTGGCTTGCAATTCGGGGGGCGCGGGCGCAAGGTTTCGGGGCGCACGGCCGCAGGGGCCGTCGCGCAGGAAGGATTTTGCAGGAATGACGACGTTGCGAGAGAAGTTGAGCGGGATGCTGCGTGCCGGATTTGCCGAGGTGTTCGGCGAGGAGGCGGCGGCCGGGGCGTGCATCGAGGCGGTGCCCTCGACGAACGACCGCTTCGGCGACTACCAGTGCAACGCGGCGATGGGCCTGGCGAAGAAGCTCGGGCAGCCGCCCCGCGCCATCGCCGAGAAGTGGGCCGCCGCGGTGAACGCCAAGGGCGAGGTCCGTTGCGAGATCGCCGGTCCCGGCTTCCTGAACCTGACGCTTTCGCCCGCCGCCCTGGGCGAGCACCTGGAAGGGATGCAGGCGGACGGCGGCCTGGGCGTGGCCCAGGTGGGCGCCGGCCGGACGATGGTGCTGGACTATTCCAGCCCGAACGTCGCCAAGCCGATGCACGTCGCGCATATCCGCTCGACGGTGATCGGCGACGCCTTGAAGCGGATCTTCCGCGCGCAGGGCTACAAGGTGCTGGCGGACAACCACCTGGGTGACTGGGGGACGCAGTTCGGCGTGCTGATCATGGGCTACCGGCATTTCGTCGACCAGGCGGCGCTCGAGGCGTCCCCCGTCGACGAGCTCCAGCGCATCTACGTGCTGAGCCACCAGAAGGGCGAGGAGGACGAGGCCTGGCGCGACCAGTGCCGTGCCGAGCTGGTGAAGCTCCAGGCGGGCGATCCGGAGAACTTCGCGCTGTGGCAGAAGTTCATCGAGCTGTCGATGGCGGAGTTCAACCGCCTCTACGGGCGCCTGGGCGTGGAGTTCGACCTGACGCGCGGCGAGTCGTTCTACAACGCGGCGCTGCCGGGCGTGGTCGAGAGGCTCCAGGCCGCCGGCCTGGTGCGCGAGAGCGAAGGGGCCCAGGTGGCGTTCCTGGAGGACGAAGGCCTGCCGCCCTGCATCGTGCGGAAGTCGGACGGCGGCTTCAATTACGCGACGACGGACATCGCGACGGTCTTTTCGCGGGTGGAGGAGTTCGCCCCCGCCCGCATCGTCTATGTGACGGACGAGCGCCAGCAGCTGCATTTCAAGCAGTTCTTCGCGCTGGTGCGCAAGCTGGGCGCCGAGGTCGCCCTGGAGCACGTCTGGTTCGGCCTGATGCGGCTGCCGGAAGGGCTGCTGTCGACGCGCAAGGGCACGGCCATCAAGCTGGAAAAGCTGCTGGACGAGGCCGAGCGCCGCGCGCTGGAGATGGTCCAGGCGTCGTCGCCGGGCATGCCGGAGGCGGAGCAGAAGGCGGTGGCGCACGCGGTGGGCATCGGCGCGGTGAAGTATGCCGACCTGTCGCAGAATCCGCAGTCGGCCGTGACGTTCACCTGGGAGAAGGCGATGGCGATGGACGGCAACAGCGCGCCATACCTGCAGTATGCGCACGCCCGGATCGCGTCGGTGAAGGACAAGTATCGCGAGCGCCATCCCGACGGCGACTTCATGGCGGCGCCGATGGCTTCGGCGCTGGAGGGCGAGGGCGGCGAGTTCGCCCGCAAGCTCGCCCTGCGCCTGGCGCGCCTGCCCGACGTGGTGGCGGAGGCCGCGCGGCTTTGCCGGCCGTCGGTGCTGGCGGACGCGCTCTACGAGATCGCGCAGCTCTACTCGAGCTTCTACCAGAACGTGCCGTTCCTCAAGGCCGAGGAGGGCGTCCGCGAGGGGCGCATCCGCCTGTGCGCGCTGACCGCCACGGCCCTGAAGGAAGGCCTCGCGCTGCTCGGCATCGAGGCGCCGGAACGCATCTAGGCGCCAGGAGATCGACGGTTTTGTCAAACGAATCCGAAGGGAGAGGAAAGATGAGCAAGGAACCGATTCATGTCATGCCGTGCCTGGACATCCGCGAAGGTCGCGTGGTCAAGGGCGTCCATTTCGTCGACATCCGCGATGCCGGCGACCCCGTCGAATGCGCGCGCAGCTACGAGGCGGCGGGCGCCGACGAGCTCGGGTTCCTGGACATCACGGCGACGGTCGAAGGCCGCCGGACGCTGTTTGACGTCCTGGCGCGCGTGACGTCCGCCGTGAAGGTGCCCGTGACGGTCGGCGGCGGCATCAAGTCGATGGAGAACGTCGAGGCGGCACTGAAGGCCGGGGCGGCCAAGGTGAGCATTTCGAGCGCGGCCTTCCGCGACCCCGCCTTCGTGGCCGAGGCCGTGAAGGAGTTCGGCGGCGAGCGCGTGGTCATCGCCATCGACGCCGACGTCAACGAGGCGCTGCCCTCCCGGCGCGAGGTCTACATCGACGGCGGCCGCACGGCGACGGGCGCCGACGCGGTCGAGTTCGCCCTGCGGATGGCTGGGATCGGCGCCGGGACGATGCTCCCGACGAGCAAGCTCGGCGACGGCACGAAGGCCGGCTACGACCTGGAGCTGACGCGCGGCATCGCCGACGCGACGGGCCTCCCGACGGTCGCCAGCGGCGGCGCCGGGACGCTCGGGGACTTCCTCAAGGGCGTGACGGAAGGGCACGCGGCGACGCTGCTCGCCGCGAGCGTCTTCCACTTCGGCACGTTCACGGTGGCGCAGGTCAAGGACTACCTCCGCGCCAACGGCATTGCCGTCCTCTAGGCCGGCGCATCGCCGGGCTTCCCGCCCATCCTGCCCCCGGTCGCCGCTTCGGTGCCGGGGGCGTTGGCGTCCAGGGGGCGGTTGCGCCGCGGCGCGGCGGATTTCCGGAGGGG
>JAZQOP010000245.1:0-2099 GCA_045627965.1 Kiritimatiellia bacterium
CGCTGCGCGTCGTAGGCGAGGACGTCGCCGATGCGGGCGGGGTCCACGCCGCGCTTGGCGAGACCTTCTTTGACGAAATCGGGCTGTTCACGGAGAAGTTTGATGTCCAGCATGGAAATGCGACCTTTCAAAGGGAAGACGACTGAATTTGTGGTTCCCGCACAATATACAGAAAAAGCGGGAAGGTGTCACGCGCGAATGTCGCGAAGGAATTCCGGAGTGACAACGGACACGTTTTCCGGTAGACTTTTCTCCGAAAATTACACCACGATTCTCCCGGATTCTCCGTATGCTAGACTTGACCGTTGCCGTTGCCATCTATAACGAGGAAGAAAGCCTTCCGCCCCTCTGCGAGGCGCTGGACCGCGTCCTCTCGAAACTCGGAAAGACCTATGAGATCATTCTGGTCGACGACGGGTCGAAGGACCGGTCCTGGAATGTGATGAAGGAACTCGCCGCGAAGTACGCCGGGCTCCGCCTCGTCCGCTTCCGCCGCAACTTCGGCCAGACCGCCGCCATGTCCGCCGGCTTCGACGCCGCTCGCGGCGACATCGTCGTCACCCTCGACGCCGACCTCCAGAACCCCCCCGAAGAAATCCCCGTCCTCCTCGCCAAGATGGACGAAGGCTACGACATCGTCAGCGGCTGGCGCAAGGACCGCCAGGACGAGGCCAGGCGCACCTTCATCTCCCGCCAGGCCAACAAGATCATCCGCTTCCTCACCGACATCTCCGAGGACGAGGTCCACGACTTCGGCTGCTCCCTCAAGGCCTACCGCCGCGACGTCGTCTCCCAGGTCCGCCTCTACGGCGAAATGCACCGCTTCATCCCCGCCCTCTGCAAGCGCGTCGGCGCCCGCATCGCCGACGTCCCCGTCAAGCACGCCGCCCGCACCGCCGGCAAGTCCAAGTATCGCATCTCCACCCGCACCCTCCACGTCTTCCTCGACCTCTTCACCCTCCGCTGCCTCCTCTCCCACGCCACCAGCCCCATCCACTTCTTCGGCAAGTTCGGCATCCAGATCGGCGCCATCGCCACCCTCATGCTCGGCGCCGTCGGCCTCGAATGGCTCCTCAACCTCTGCGGCCTCCCCGCCTGGTGGGGCGACGCCATCCTGGCCAAGCGCCCCTTCTGGATCATCACCCCCTTCATGCTCGGCGGCTTCTCCCTCCAGCTCATCCTCCTCGGCCTCCTCGCCGAACTCGAAATCCGCACCTACCACGAATCCCAGAAGAAGCCCATCTACCATGTCCGGGAAACCTTCGAATCTCCCGGAACCTGACGCCCCGTCCCCCTGGAACGTCTTCGCCGAGTCCCCTGAAGGCCTGTCCTGGGCCGTCGCCCTGCTGGCCGTCCGCCCCCTCCTCTCCCTCCGCCTGGCCAGCTCGATCGCCGAGCCGTGGGGCCCCATCGCCGGCCTGCTCCTGTCGGCCGTCCTCGTCGCCGGCGCCGTCCTGCGCATGGGGCTCCGGCCCGCACGCCCCCGCTGGCTCCCGGCCCTGGGCACCCTAGGCATCGCCGTCGCCGCCGTCGCCGGCATCACGGCCCTCCAGATGCACCTGCTCCACCTCGCGCCCGGCGAATTCCTCGAAAGCCAGTCCTCCTGGCGCATCCTCGGGGCCGTTCCAGCCGTCGTACGCTGGACGGCGGCCGTCCTCGCCGCCCCGTTCACCGAGGAAGTCCTCTACCGCGGCCTCCTCCAGAACATGGCCGCCCGCGTGGTCGGCAAGATCGCCGCCATCGCCCTCGTCGCCCTCCTCTTCGCCGCCATGCACACGCCGTTCAAGATTGCCTTCCCCCCGATGCTCGCCGTCGGCATCCTCTTCGGCATCCTGGCCGACCGCCACGGCGTCGCCACCTCCTTCGCCGCCCATGCGCTCTACAACGCCTGCGCCCTTGCCTCCGCCACCTACGCCATCCAGCACGCCGCGCCATGACCGACACCGCCCCCGCCGCCCCATCCACCGCACACGCGCCCCGATCCCTCCTCGTCCTCGGCGGCGGCCCCGCCGGCTACCCCGCCGCCTTCCGCGCCGCCGAGCTCGGCCTCGACGTCACCCTCGTCGACCGCCGCCCCGCCCTCGGCGGCACCTGCCTCC
>JAZQOP010000246.1:0-7521 GCA_045627965.1 Kiritimatiellia bacterium
CGGGTGGAGGGTAGGATGGAGGGGCCGGGATGGGCCCGGCGCAAGGAGCTGGCCGATGGAATGGTTTGAAAATCTGCTGCACGAGGGTCGCTGCGTCGATCTGGGGGTCGAGGGCGGGAAGATCGCGGCGATCCGCCCGCATGCGCCGACGGAGGGCGAGGGCGCGCCGATGCCGGTGGCGCCGGCGTTCTACAATGGGCATACGCACTTGGCGATGAGCCTCCTGCGGGGCTACGCGGACGACCTGGAGCTGATGGATTGGCTGCAAGGGCACATCTGGCCGGCGGAGGCGAAGCTGACGGCAGGAAGCGTGTATGCGGGGACGAGGCTGGCCATCCTGGAGATGATCCGCTCGGGGACGGTCTTCGCCAACGACATGTATTGGGAGGAGCCGATGGTGGTGCGCGCGGCGCAGGAGATGGGCATCCGGTGCGCGGCGTCGCTGTTCGTCCTGGAGCCGGGCGGGGACGGGCGGAACGCCCCGCGGAACGTGGAGGCGATCCGGGCGATGGCGGACCTGCCCCGGGATTCCTCGGAACGGGTTTTTGCGACGTGGGCGCCGCATGCGGCCTATACGGTCTGCGAGGCGACCTTGAGGTCGCTGGGCGTCCGGGCGCGCGAGGAAGGGGCCTTCCTGCACATCCATGCGTCGGAGACGCGGGGGGAGGTGGAGGCTTGCCGGAAGGAGCACGGCGGGCGGACCCCGGTGGCCTATCTGGCCGATTGCGGTCTCCTCGGCCCCAGGACGGTCTTGGCCCACGGCGTGCATCTGACGGACGAGGATGTCGCGATCATCCGCGACACGGGGACGGTCGTCTGCGAGAACCAGCAGAGCAACATGAAGCTGGTCAGCGGACTGTTTCCCTTCCGCCGGGCGGTGGAGGAGGGCGGGTGCCGCGCCATCCTGGGGACGGACGGGTGCGCGTCGAACAATTCGCTGTCGATGTTCGCGGAGATGAAATGCGCGGCCCTGGCCGGGAAGATCGAGGCGGGCGACCCGACGGCGGCGTCGGCGGATCGGATCTACCGGATGGCGACGCGGGGGGGGGCGGAGGCGTTCGGGATCGACGCGGGGGAGATCCGCGTAGGGGCGGAGGCGGACTTCCTGCTTCTCGATCCGAAGGCCCTGGCCCTGGCGCCGGGGTTCAACCGGACGAGCGACCTGGTGTATGCGGGCGAGACGTCGTGCGTGGACACGGTGGTCTGCATGGGGCGGACGCTGATGAAAGGCAAGCGGATCGAGGGCGAGGAGGAGATCGTCGCGGCCGCGCTGGCGGAAAAGGAACGGCTGTTTGGTGGACGGAATGGGTAACCGCCGGCGTTCGGCGGGCGACTAGGAAGGAGCGCCGGGTGTCCGGCGGAAGGGATATGTGCATGAAAAAGATCTGGTTCGGGTTGGCGGCGGCGTTGGCGGCGGTGGCAGTGGCCTGGGGCGAAGAGGCGCAGGATGGGACGCCGCCCGCGGCGCAGGAGGCCGCGGCCCCGGGGATGCCGGCCGAGGTGGACCTGGCGTTTTGCCTCCGGACGGCCCTGGAGAGGAACCTCGACCTGCAGATGGAACGGCTGTCGCGCGAGGAGGCCGACCTTGAGGTGGAGGTGGCGCGGGGGGCGTATGACCCGGAGCTGTCGGTGAGCGTCGGGCGCGAGCACTCGGAGACGGAAGGGGAGGCCGCCGGGACGGCGGAGGGCGCCCTGGAGACGATGCGCACGGAGCGCGACGACGACACGGTCTCGGCTTCGCTTTCCGGGAAGATCGGGCCTGGCGGGGGGACGTATGAGCTGGCGGCGCGGAACGGCGACAGCAGCGGGACGCGGGGGGGGAGCCCCTTCGATTCGAATACGGGGCGCGTGGGCGTCTCGCTGAAGCAGCCCCTTCTCAAGGGGTTCGGGACGGACGAGTCGCGCTATCGGATCGCGACGGCGAAGGTGCAGTCGCAGGAGGCGGCCCTGGCGCTGGAGGAGGAGGTCCAGCGCCTCCTGGGCGACGTCGAGAAGGCCTGGTATGCGCTGATGGAGGCGAAGGAGTCGCGCGAGGTCCAGAAGGAGGCCCTCCGGCTGAGCGAGCAGCTGCTGGCGGACAACCGCCGGAAGGTGAAGATTGGCACGATGTCGTCGCTCGACGAGAAGCAGGCCGAAAGCCAGACGGCCAGCGCCCGGGCGGACCTGGCGTCGGCGGAGCAGGCGATCGTCAAGGCGGAAAATGCCCTGAAGGCCCTGGTGTGGAACGATTTGCGGTCGGTCTGGGCGGCGGAGGTCCCCGCGACGGGGATGCTGACGGAACCGGCGGCGGATGCGACGGCGCCGGATGCCGGCGCGGCCATGGAGGTGGCGCTGGCGGCACGTCCGGACCTGCGCGCGGCTCGCCTGGCGCTGGAACGGCAGGGCTATGCGGTGGATCTCTACCGGAACCAGCGGCTTCCGGCGCTCGACCTGGTGGCGGGGAGCGGCCTGCAGGCAAGCGACGAGGAGGGCGCGGGCGATGTGTGGAGCACGATCGCCGACGCGGACGAGCCCTACTGGAACGTGGGCGTGACGTTGAGCATCCCGCTGGGAAACCGCGCGGCGAAGAACCGCTTCCTCCAAAGCCAGGCCACCGCGGAACGGATGCGCCTGCAGGTGCGGCGCCAGGAGGAGGATGCCATGGCCGAGGTGGTCGACGCCTCGGCGGAGGTCCGCTCCTGCCTGCTGCGGGTCGAGGCGACGCGCGACGCGGCGGAGTATGCGGAGGCCGCCCTCGAGGCCGAGCAGAGGAAGCTCGACCAGGGCCGGAGCACCAGTTTCGTCGTGCTCCAGCTGCAGAAGGACTTGACGGAGGCGCGTCGCGCCAAGACGGGCGCCCTGGCGGACTATCACAAGTCGCTGGTCGATTTTGCCTTGGCCGAGGGGAGGATGCTGGAACGGCACGGCCTGGAGATGGGGGCGCTGGAGTAGGCGCGGCCCCTGCGCCGGCCCGCTCCAAAATGCGTGCCGGATGCACAACGGGCTTGCGTTCCGGGGGCGGAGTTCCTAGACTGCGGGCGCGATGAAGCAGGAGTTCGCCGGCTACCAGATTTCGCGCCCGATGGGCGGCGGTGGGATGACGCGGCTGTTCGTGGCGCTCGACGCCCAGCAGGTGCGCCATGTCATCCGTGTGCTCGATCCGGCCGTGGCGAAGGACCGGCGTCTGCGGAAGCAGTTTTTCCGAGGGGGCGAAATCCTGGAGGCGCTGCAGCGTCCGCAACGGCGGGCGGACATCGTGCCCTATGTGAAGACGGGCGTGGAGGGCGGCGCGCCCTACATGGTGCTCGGCTACGTCGAATCGAAGTCCCTGCGCGAGCTGATCCAGCGCCGGGAACCGCTCCTGACGGAAAACGTGCGGATTTTGATCAAGCAGCTGGCCCTGGCGTTGCACTATGTGCATTCGCGCGGGTTCCTGCACCTGGACATCAAGCCGGAGAACATCCTCGTCCGCCCGGACGGCCAGCTGGTCCTGATCGATTTCGACCTGGCGCTCCCGAAACGCCGCTTTTTCAAGCGTCTGTCCGCGGTGTCGGGGACGCCGGCGTATGTGGCGCCGGAATCGCTCCTGAAACGCATCGCGGACGAGCGGTCCGACATCTACGCCTTCGGGATCTGCTGCTACGAGATGCTTTCGTTCCACCGGCCCTACGAAAGCGACCGCCTGGAGCAGGAGCGCGCGGCCCAGGCCGATCCGTCGGTGCCCCCGATGCCGCTGCGGAAGCGGAACCCGGACGTGCCCCCCCTTTTGGCGGACCTGGTGATGAAGTGCATCGCCAAGGATCCCCGCGAGCGCTACCCCGACATGGCGCTCGTCCTGCGCGACTTGGACAAACTTCGATAGGAGAACCTGTAACCCGAGGATTTTCGCCATGGCATACGATTCCGCTCCCGACATCTACCTGATGAAGCGCCAGAAGACCCGCGCCGGCTGCATGACGGCCCTGATCGTGATGGCATCCTGCGCCGTCCTGGCCGCCGTCGCTTTCGGCATCTACAAGTGGTCCCAGCGTCCGGATGACCCCGGCATTCCCGCCGAGCCGGTCGCACTGCCCGCCGGCGATGTCGAAGCCCCCCTGGAGCCGGCGGTCCTCCCTGAGCCCCCGCCTGAGGCTCCCGGATCGGGGGCAGGCGACCTGTCCGCCTCGTCCGCGCAGCCTGTCGCCCCGGCGGCCAACGGAACCCCCGCCGTCCCCTCCGCGCCGGAACCGGCGGCGGCGCCCGCCACTCCTGCCGCGCCCCCCGTTCCCGTCCCCCCGACGCCCGAGGCGGCGGCCGAGGCCTTGGCCAAGGCCAAGGCGGCCCGCGACGCCGGCGACCTGCAGGCTGCGCGCATGTCGGCCCTGTCGGCCCTGGCGGCGGCGCCGGGCGACCCGGCGACGGAACAGCTCCTCAACGAATTGGCGATGCCCCTCCTGGCCTCGCGCCACGCCATGCCGGAAAAGGTGCACTACTCGATCTGCTCCGGCGACTACCTGGGGAAGATCGCGGCAAAGTTCAATACGCCCGTGGCGCTGATCGCCGTCGCAAACGGCATTGCGGACCCGACGCGCATCCGGGTCGGCCAGGAGCTGCTGCTGCTGGACGGCAACGCGCACGTCTTCGCCCTGGAGGTCAGCAAGTCGCGCAACGACCTGCTGGTGACGCTCGACGGGGCGTTTTTCAAGCGTTACCGCGTGGCGACGGGCGTGAACGGCAAGACCCCGACGGGGACCTTCAAGATCGTCGACAAGATCGAGCACCCCGCCTGGCACGTCCCCGGACGGACGCCGATTCCCTACGGCGACCCCGAAAACCAGCTGGGGACGCATTGGCTGGCGCTCGACGTCGAAGGCTACGGCATCCACGGGACCTGGGCCCCGGAGTCGATCGGCAGCCAGTCTTCCGACGGATGCGTGCGCCTGCTGAACGACGACGTCAAGGAGCTCTACACGATCCTGCCGAAGGGGACGGCGGTCGCGATCGTGGAGTAGGTGCGCGATGCCGACGGTCCTCGCATTCGAAAAGCCCCTGGCCGAGCTCAAGGCGAAGCTGGACGCGGCCTTGGCAAAGGCGCACGCCATCGGGGTCGAGACCTCGCCCGAGGCCGAGGCGCTCGCCTGCCAGCTGGCCGGCGAACGCCAGCGGATCTTTTCGGCGCTGACGCCCTGGCAGAAGGTCCTCCTGGCCCGCCATCCCGACCGGCCCTACACCCGCGACTACATCGCGGCGTTCGTGGACGACTTCACCGAGCTGCACGGCGACCGGCAGTTTGCGGACGACGCCTCCATCGTGGGCGGCATCGGCTGGATCGAGGGGCGGAAGGCGATGGTCATCGGCACCCAGAAGGGCCGCGACACGGCATCGAACGTGGCCTGCAATTTCGGCTGCCCGTTCCCCGAAGGCTACCGCAAGGCCCTGCGCCTCATGAAGTTGGCGGCAAGGTTCCGCCTGCCGATCCTGACGCTCATCGACACCCCCGGCGCCTTTCCCGGGACGCAGGGCGAGGAGCGGCACGTCGCCGAAGCCATCGCGGTGAATTTGCGCGAAATGTTCAACCTGCCGGTCCCGGTGGTGTCGGCGGTCATCGGCGAAGGCGGGAGCGGCGGCGCGCTGGCCCTGGGGGTGGCGAATCGCATCTTGATCATGGAATACGCCTACTATTCGGTGATTTCCCCGGAAGGCTGCGCGGCCATCCTCTGGAAGGACCGCGCGGCGGCCGACAAGGCGGCCGCGGCGCTTAGGCTGACCTCGTCGGACCTGCTGGCCCTCGGGATCGCCGACGGCGTCGTGCCCGAGCCGCCGGGGGGGGCGCACATCGATCCGGCCGGTGCGGCGGACCGCTTGCGCGATGCCGTCGTGGCGCAGTTTGCGCAGCTGGAAAAGCTGAGCGAGGTCGAACTCATCGGCCAGCGCTACGGAAAGTTCCGGGCCCTGGGCGTCTACGAATCGACCCCGCCCTTGCCCCTGGAACCGCCGCCTTTGCGCTGAGCCGCGCCCGCATTTTCCCGCCCGGCCTCCACGGCCGGCCCGGATCTAGTTCCCTGGGCAGCCTGGCCACGCCAGCCAGGCCAGGGGGGCGTTGCGGGGCGAGGAGTCAAAACACGTTTCCAATGAATGGAAACGTGTTTTTGGGCTAGCCGATTTCGGCGGTGACGGCGTCGGCGATGGCCTGGGTGAGGCGGTCGGTCATCTCGACGGTCGGGCCTTCGACCATGACGCGGCAGAGGTTCTGGGTGCCGGAGTAGCGGACGAGGACGCGGCCGGAATCGCCGAGTTCCTTTTCGGCGGCGGCGATGGCGGCGGAGATGCCGGGGCAGGTTTCGATGGGGGGGCGGGACTTGGTGGCGACGTTGAGGAGCTTCTGGGGGGAGAGCTTGAGGATGGAGGCCAGGGCGGACATCTCCTTGCCGGTGCGGCGGAGGATGGCCAGGAGCTGGAGGGCGGAGACGATGCCGTCGCCGGTGGTGTGCTTCTTGAGGAAGATCATGTGGCCGGAGGATTCGGCGCCGACGACGGCTCCGCGCTCCTTCATGAGCTCGAGGACGTAGCGGTCGCCGACGGCGGAGGCGGCGAATTCGATGCCGAGGCCCTTGAGGCAGCCGCGAAGGGCGAAGTTCGACATGACGGTGCCGATGGCGGTGTCGTTGTCGAGCTCGCCGCGCTCCTTGAGGTCCTTGGCGCAGATGGCCAGGACGTGGTCGCCGGAAAGCTCGGCGCCGGTTTCGTCGACGACGATGAGGCGGTCGCCGTCGCCGTCGAAGGCCAGGCCGATGTCGGCGCGCTCGGCGAGGACCTGCTCGCAGAGGGCCTCGGTGTGCTGGGAGCCGGAGCGGGCGTTGATGTTGAGGCCGTTGGGGGTGCAGTGGAGGTTGGTGACGGTGGCGCCGAGGGCCTTGAAGACGGCGGGGGCGGCCTTGTAGGTGGCGCCGTTGCCGCAGTCGAGGACGATGCGGAGGCCCTTGAGGTCGAGGTCGCGGGGGAAGGTGCGGATGCAGAACTGGATGTAGCGCTGGAGGGCGTCCTCGACGCGGAAGGACTTGCCGATGCCGGCGCCGGAGGGCAGGAGGTCGCGGAGGGTGCCGGATTCGACGAGGGCCTCCATGGCTTCCTCCTCTTCGTCGGGGAGCTTGAAGCCGTCGCGGCTGAAGAGCTTGATGCCGTTGTCCTCGAAGGGGTTGTGGGAGGCGGAGATGACGAAGCCGGCGTCGGCCTTCTGGTCGCGGGTGAGGACGGCGATGCCGGGGGTGGGGAGGGTGCCGACGAGGATGGCGTCGGCGCCCATGGAGCAGAGGCCGGCGACGAGGGCGTTTTCGAGCATGTAGCCGGAGAGGCGGGTGTCCTTGCCGATGACGATGCGGGGGCGCTTGCCGCCTTTGCGCTGCTTGAGGACGTAGGCGACGGCGCGGGCGAGGTCGACGGCGGTCTCGACCATCATGGGGGCGCGGTTGGCGACGCCGCGGACGCCGTCGGTTCCGAAAAGTTTCTTGTTGGCCATGGGGTGCTCCTGTGGTTTGGTGTGGTTCGGGGTGTGTGGGCGCGGGG
>JAZQOP010000247.1:0-1737 GCA_045627965.1 Kiritimatiellia bacterium
CCCCCAGGAGACCCCCATGACCGCCACGACCTTCCACCTGCATTCCACCCTCTCCCGCCGCCTCGAGGAGTTCGTCCCGCTCGTCCCCGGCACCGCGCGCCTCTACACCTGCGGCCCGACCGTCTACAACTTCGCCCACATCGGCAACTTCCGCGCCTACGTCTTCGAGGACCTCCTGCGCCGCTGGCTCCAATACAAGGGCTTCAAGGTCACGCAGGTGATGAACCTCACCGACGTCGACGACAAGACCATCCGCGACTCCTGCAAGGCCGGCCTTCCCCTCCGCGAGTTCACCGCCCGCTACAAGGCCGCCTTCTTCGAGGACCTCCGCACCCTGAACATCCAGCCCGCCGAGGTCTACCCCGCCGCCACCGACCACATCCCCGAGATGCTCGCCCTCATCCAGAAGCTCTTCGACAAGGGCATCGCCTACCAGTCCGAGGACAAGTCCGTCTACTTCTCCATCGACAAGTGGCCCGCCTACGGCAAGCTCGCCCGCATCGACCGCTCCGGCATGCGCTCCGGCGTCCGCATCTCCACCGACGAATACGAAAAGGACAACCTCGCCGACTTCGCCCTCTGGAAGGCCTGGGACCCCGCCGACGGCGACGTCCGCTGGGATTCCCCCTGGGGCCCCGGGCGCCCCGGCTGGCACATCGAATGCTCCGCCATGAGCGTCAAGTATCTCGGCCCCTCCTTCGACCTGCACACCGGCGGCGTCGACAACATCTTCCCGCACCACGAGGACGAAATCGCTCAGTCCGAGGCCGCCAACGGCGTTCAATTCTCCAAGTACTGGATGCACTGCGCGCACCTGATGGTCGAGGGCGCCAAGATGTCCAAGTCCGCCGGCAACTTCTACACCCTGCGCGACCTGCTCGCCAAGGGCTACAGCGGGCGCGAGCTCCGCTACCTCCTGCTCTCCACCCACTACCGCGCCTCCCTCAACTTCACCTTCGCCGGCCTCGACGCCGCCCGCGTCGCCCTCCGCCGCATCGACGAATTTTCCGCGCGCCTCGCCGCCGCCGCCGCATCCGCCGCCCCCGGCGCCGTCCCCGCCTGGGCCGCCGACGCCTCCGCACGCTTCGAGGCCGCCATGGATTCCGACCTCAACGTCTCCGGCGCCCTCGCCGCCATCTTCGACACCGTCCGCGAAGGCAACTCCGCCCTCGACGCCGGCACCCTCGACGCCCCCGCCGCTGCCGCCCTGGCCGCCCTCTTCCGCCGCTGGGACGCCGCCCTCGGCGTCCTCGAAAAGCCCGCCGAGGCCCTCCCCGCCGACGTCGCCGCCCTCCTCGAACGCCGCGCCGCCGCCCGCGCCGCCAAGGACTGGGCCGCCTCCGACGCCCTCCGCGCCGAGATCGCCGCCCTCGGCTGGACCCTCAAGGACACCCCCCAGGGCCAGCGCGTTTCCCGCTAGCCCGCCGCCGCCCCGCGCACGCGTCTCGCCGAAAACCCGCCAAAACCCTCGCGCCCGGCCATGATCTCACAAGGCCGCACCGGCCTTCCGGCGGCCTCGCAACGGGGTTGAAAACGCAAAACACGTTTCCAATGAATGGAAACGCGTTTCCCCCTTTTTTCGGCTCTTCGCAACTTATAGTGGCTGAAGAGATGGCCTGGACCTGCGCGTTGTGAACGGCCCGCGACGGGCTGAAAAGCCGGATGGAAGGCGAGTGGGGGGCATTAGGCGAGCATTCGGGGGGCTTGCGCGACCGCCATCGGGGTCGAAGGCGGCCC
>JAZQOP010000248.1:0-2377 GCA_045627965.1 Kiritimatiellia bacterium
CGTCCTGAGCGGAGCCTCGGTGGTCAGGGGCGGCCGGCCCAGGCTTCGAGGGCTTCGAGGGCGCCGTCGGCGCCGGCGTCGAGGTCGCGGACGAGGCGTTTGGTGGCGAGGCGGTCGACCCAGGGATGGGGGGCGTCCAGAGCGGCCAGGTCGTCGGCGAGGGCGCGGGCGTCGTCGAGGCGGCCGGCGTCGAGGAAGGCGTCGGCGAGGGCGAGGGCGGAGGGGCCGATGGCCTGGGGGGCGGCCGTCCGGAGGCGGTCGTAGAAGCCGGCGGCGTCGTCGAGGCGGCCGGCGTCCAGGGCGGCGGCGGCGGCCCATTCGAGGACCTCGGGGCGCGGGTCGCCGATGGAGCGGAGGAGGTCGAAGGCCTCGTCGATGCGCCGGGCCTGGGCGAGGGCGTCGATTTGCGCATGGCGGGCCTCGGCGAGGAGGGCGTCGTCCTTCAGGTCGCCTTGCGTCAGCTGTTCCAGGACGTCGAGGGCCTGGGCGGCGCGTCCCTGGGCGAGCCAGGTCCGGGCGAGCCAGATGGTCGCCTCGTCGCGGCGGTGGCGGTCGGCGGAGTTTTCGAGGACGTCGCGGAGCTTCGATTCGGCCATGTCGAGGAGGCCGTCTTCGAGGGCGGCGCGGCCCTGGGCGAGGGCGCGGTCGGACTCCTCGAGGCCGAGGGCGGGGGCGTCGGCGGGCGGGGGCGTGGCCTTGCCGCCTTTGGTGCCGCCTTTGGCGGCGTAGGCGGCGGATGCGGCTGCGAGCAGGAGGGTCGCCAGGAGGGTCGCCGTTGGATGCCGGTTCATAGGGGGTCCTCTCAATACCAGGCGGGCTTCATGCCGCCGCCGGCCAGGCCTTTTGTCGTGTCGCGGAGCTGGACGCCCGCCTTGCCGGCGTCGGGCAGGCGGTAGCCGCCGGAGGAGCCGCCGGCGCCGGTGTAGGACGGCATTGCGATGCCGGCCGAGGCGCCGCCGCCGGTCCCGAAGAGCCCCGCGCCGGCGCTCCCGCCAAAGGCGGCTTTCGGGACGGACCAGCCGCCGGCGTCCTGGATGCCGCCGGTCCCGAAGGCCGTCCGCCCGCCCGCGCTCGCCGCCGACGGGCCGTCGATGCGTCCCCAGGACGGGCTGCCGCCGAGGTCCGCGGTCGCCGTCGCCGGGCCGCCCGGGCGCAAGGCCGCCGGGGCGGAAATCCCTGCCGCGGACGGGCTCCATGGCGATGCCGCCGGGGCCGTCGCGGAGGGCCCCGCCGCGCCGTGCGCGAAGTCGGCCGGTCCTTTTTCGGCCAGGCCGACGGATTGGCGCCAATTGACGGTCTTTCCGCCGGCCAGGAGCGAATCCCAGTCGGGGGTGAAGCTCCGGGGGGCCTCGGAGTCGGCGGCCTTGGCGGCGGCGGAGGCGTCCGTCGTGGCGCCGGCTGGGGCGGATGCCGCCGGGGCGGCGTCGGGGCGTCGGGCCGCGAGGTCGTTCGCCGCGCGCCGCTCGGAGGGCGAGCCGGCGTTGGCGGCCAGGCCGGAGTCGAGGCGTTCGGCGCCGCCCTCGCCGGTGCCGCTGCGCTTTTCGGGGGTGGCGCGGTCGCGGGTCCGGTCGGCGGGGCTTGTGCGGTCGGCCGTCCGCGCCGTCGCCGTGTCGGGCGTGGCGTCGAGGTAGGATTCGACGTCGTCGAGCAGTCGGCCGTTCGCTTCGGCGGCTTCCTCCAGCGACTCGCCATCCGCGGCGGCGTCCTCGCCGGAGCCGCGCACCTCGTCGGCGAGCCAGCCCCACTTGGAGGACTTGCCGTCGTCGTCCCCGTCGCCCAGCACGAGGCTGGCGATGGATCCTTTGGAGCCGTCTTGTCCCGCGCTGGCGAGCCCAAGGTCGCGCATGAGCCTGTCGAGGTCCTTCCCCTTCTTCCGGGAAGGCGTCTCGTCGGCATCCTGGTCGGGCATCGTGGCGGCATGGAACAGGGCGGCGGGGGCGCGGACGCCGTTCTGCATGGCCGCCCCGAGATGGCGGGACAGGGTGCTTTCGCCGATCTGTTCGAGGATCGGGTCGGCGCGCCGTTGCAGGCGCAGCTCCTCGTCGACGGCACGCACCTGCTCGAACGGGTTGCCGCCGACGAACAGGACGGGCTTGGACCAGTCGCGCCACAGGGGCATACCCGTCCCGGGGGCCGTGGCGGCGGCCATCAGGAAAAGGGCGAGCGCATGTCCGAAAAACCTCATCCGCGCCATCCTACGGGTTTGGGCCGCCTCTTGCAACAAAACATTCGGGCGCGCGCGGGAGGAAATCGCTCCGTCGCGGCGGGTCCGGACGGCGGGCGGGGCGGCGGGGGCGTCCCGGGCGGGGCGGCGTCCGGGTTGTGCCCCCGTGCAGGCCAAAATCGGCAAAAACCCGAATGTTCCACCATAATCTCA
>JAZQOP010000249.1:0-5384 GCA_045627965.1 Kiritimatiellia bacterium
CGGGGGCGGGGCGGTCCGCGGGGCGCGGATGGCCTCGGTCGCGCGTTTGGGCTTGATGGCGGGCGGCGCCTGGGGGATGATGCGCGGGCCGGCGCGCGGCGCGGCAGACAAGGACGGACGGTATGGCAGAAAAGGCAAGGACGCGGGAGACGGCGGAGTCGATGGGGCGGCGGCAGCGCGAAATCTCCGTGTCGGAATTTTTCCTGAAGAACCGGCACCTGCTCGGGTTCGACAGCCCGCGCAGGGCCATCTTGACGACGGTGAAAGAGGCGGTCGACAACTCGCTGGACGCGTGCGAGGAGGCCGGGGTGCTTCCCGAGGTGTCGGTGTGGCTGCGGCAGACGGCGGCGGACCGGTTCCAGGTGACGGTGCAGGACAACGGGCCGGGGATCGTGCGGGCGCAAATCCCGAAGGTCTTCGCGAAGCTGCTCTACGGGAGCAAGTTCCACCGTCTGCGGATGTCGCGCGGGCAGCAGGGGATCGGCATCAGCGCGGCGGGGATGCACGGGCAGCTGACGACGGGCGCGGCGACGCAGATCCGCAGCCGGACCGGCGCCGGGACGAAGGCGCACGCGATGGCGGTGCAGATCGATACGCGCTCGAACAAGCCGACGGTGCTGTCGGACGCGACGGACGACTGGCGGCCGGCGTTCCCGGGGCGCCCGGCCGGGGCGGGGGCGGCCGGCGGCGAGGACGCGGGCGCGGCGGCCGCGGAGGTCGCCTATGACCACGGGACGAGCGTGAGCATCGAGATGGCGGCGCAATATGTGCGGGGGCGCCTGAGCGTGGACGAGTATCTGAAGGAGTGCGCCGTCTCGAACCCGCACCTGCGCCTGCATTTCCGCGTCGACCTGCTTCGGGGCGGCGCGCTGGAGGAGGGGGCGTGGCTGACCTATGAGCGGGGCACGGACGAACTCCCCCCGCCGGTCCAGGCGATCCAGCCGCACCCCCACGGCGTCGAGCTCGGCATGCTGATGCAGATGCTCCAGGACGGCGGTTCCCGGAGCGTCAAGGGCGTGCTGACGGAGGATTTTTCGCGGGTGAGCCCGCGCGTTGCGGCGGAAATGTGCGCGGCGGCGGGGATCGACCCGAAGGCCCGCGCGGCGAAGGTGGCGCACGGCGAGGCGGAAAAGCTCTACGCGGCGATGCAGGCCGCCAAGCTGATGCGTCCGCCGCTCGACTGTCTCGCGCCCATCGGCGAGGAGCAGATCGTGGCCGGGCTGAGGAAGGAATTCCCCGGCGCGGACTTCTGTTCGGCGGTGACGCGCGCCCCGTCGGTCTATCGCGGGAACCCGTTCCAGGTGGAGGTGGGCGTCACGGCGGGCGTGCCGGGCGCGGAAGGGCTTCCCGGCGGCGACGAGCCGGTGCGCGTGCTGCGTTTCGCGAACCGCGTGCCGCTGCTCTACATGTCCGGGGCCTGCGCGATGACCGAGGCGATGGCGGACGTCAACTGGAAGGCCTATGGCCTGCCCCAGCCGAAGGGCGGCCTGCCCGTCGGGCCGATCGTCTTCTTCCTGCACATCGCCAGCGTCTGGGTGCCCTTCACGAGCGAAAGCAAGGAGGCCATCGCCCACTACCCGGAGATCGTCCGCGAGCTGACCTTCGCCCTCCAGGAGATCGGCCGCCGCCTCGGGCTGCACGTCGGCCGCCGGAAGCGCGACGCCGAGGCCGCCCGCAAGCGCAGCTACATCGAGAAATACATCCCGCACCTGGCCCTCGGCCTGCAGGAAATCCTCGAGCTTTCCGACGCGGAGAAGGCCGACCTCGAAACGGTGCTGAAGCGGAAGCTCGAAAAGGCCGGCCCGGAGGAGGACGGGCTCTAGCGCGGCGTCTCCGAGAAGTCGCGTCCCGGCCGGAAGAATTCCGACCACTCGGCCAGCCCGTAGGCCACGTGCATGAACGGGATGGCCAGGACCAGCAGGAGGTCGCCCGCGCGTCTTTCCCGCAGGGCCGTCGCGACGGCGATGGCTGCGGCAAAGAGCAGGTAGGCCGCCAGGAGCCCCGCCAGCGCCAGGCCCGCGACGAGGGGCCGCCAGGCGGCCGCGGCGGCGAGCGCCGGCACCGCAAAGACCAGCCCCGCCGGCGCAATCGACGCCGGATGGAAGTCGGTGCCCCCGCGGATGAGCCGGATGCGCGTCGCCCCGTAGGTCCACATCTGCCGCCAGAAGCGCGCGACGGACTGGCGCGGGTAGTGCCGCAGGCGCGCCGCCGGCAGGAACAGCAACGTGTGGCCCGCCTGCTGCGTGCGGAAGGCCGCGATCATCTCCTCGCCGGGATAGAAGTCCGCCGGGAATCCGCCGACGGCCTCGAAGACGCTCCTCCGGTAGGCCGCGTTGCAGCCGATGATGCGCTCCCAGTTGACGCGGTAGGGCGTCTTGGCGTTGGTCCGGTAGCGCTCGGCGACCCAGCCCGCCGCCGGCGACGAAAGCGCCAGGCCCGCCAGCCGCCCGACCCGGTTGATGTCGGAGGGGATCAGCGACGGCCCGGAGACCAGCCCCACGGACGGATCCTCGAACGGTGCCAGGATTTGCGCCGGCCAGCCGCGCTCGACCACGACGTCGTCGTCGATGAACGCCACGACGGGGGCCGACGTCGCGGCCGCGCCGTGGTTTTTCTTGAGCGAGGAATCGCCTTTCGGAAAGGCGATGTCGAGATGGCGGACGCACGGATGGGCGGCGACGAGGGCGTCGATCTGCGCGGCGACGGCCGGCTGGGCGATGTGGCCCGCGACGACGATCTCCGGGCGCGCGCCGCCCGGCAGAGGGTCGGCGTCGAGGAGCGATTGCACGGTGCGCACGACGGTTTCGCGGCCCATGGTGGGGATGACGACGGCCAGCGGCGCGCTCATGGGGCGGAGTCCTCCTTTTCGAGTTCGGGCAGGCGCGCCAGGAGGGTTTCGGCGTCGGCGATGTTTTCCTCCAGCTGCAGGTCGTGGAGCCGGCGGAGGAGGCGGCCGAGGGCGGGACCGGGGCGGTAGCCGCGGGCCAGCAGGTGGTCGCCCGTGACGAGCGGCCGGGGCAGGGGGGGCTCCTCCTGGAACGTCTCGCGCTGGGCGCGCAGGAAGTGGTAGATGCTCAGGTCGGCGTGCGACGACAGGCAGTCGAGGCGGTGCAGCTCGAGCTCGTCGTCCAGCGTCGGCGAGGCCAGGAGCCGCCGGAGCTTCGAGCGCCGCATCTGGGGCGCGGAGGCAATGCGCATGTGGCCGCCGACGATGTCCGCGACGGCGTCCGTCAGCGCGACGGGCGCCCGCAGGCGCCGGAGGATTGAGCGGGCCATCTCGGCCCCGACGTCGGCATGGTTCTGGAAGGTCCAGCGCGACGTCCCGTCGGGCCGCGGCTGAAGGGCGGCCGTCGGGGGCTTGCCGATGTCGTGGAAGAGGACGGAGAGAGCCAGCGCCAGGCTGCGGCCCGGGCCGGGCGGCGGCAGGCGGTCGAGCATGAGGCGCGTATGGACGTAGACGTCGCCCTCGGGATGGAATTCGGGCGGCTGCTCGACGCCTTGCAGGGCGGCGACCTCGGGGAGGACTTCGGCCAGCAGCCCGCTGTCGCGCAGCAGGTCGAGCGCCTCGCCTGCGCGCGGCGAGTCCTGGAACGTGCGGAACAGCTCGTCGCGGATCCGCTCGGGCGAAATCCGCGAGATGCACGGGGCCAGCTGGCGGATGGCGGCGAACGTCTCCGGGTCGATCGAGAACCCCAGCCGTGCGGCGAACCGGATGGCCCGGAGCATGCGCAGGTGGTCCTCGGTGAAGCGGCGGACGGGATCGCCGATCGCCCGGACGACCTTGCGCTCCAGGTCGGCCCCGCCCCCCGTGAAGTCGGCCAGCTCGCCGGTCGCCGGGTCGAGCAGGAGGGCGTTGATGGTGAAGTCGCGCCGCAGGACGTCCTCGCGCGCGGATTCCGCATGGCGCACCTCGCCCGGATGGCGGCCGTCGCGGTAGTCGCCTTCCGCCCGGTAGGTCGCGATTTCGACGTTTTCGCCGGTGCCGGGCGCCACGACGGTGACGATCCCGAACGCCTTCCCGACGGGGATCGTGTGCGGGAAGAGGGCCTCGATCGCTTCGGGCTTGGCGGAGGTGACGACGTCGTAGTCCTTCGGCGCCGTGCCCAGCAGCAGGTCGCGGACGCACCCGCCGACGAGCCACGCGTCGTGGCCGGCGTCGCGCAGGCGGCGGATGGCTTCCGGGGCATAGGAGGATATGGTCGGCAGCGGATTCATCGGTCCCGGTAGCCTAGCGCACCTCGGGCCCCGTTGGCAAGGCGCATCCGCAGGACGGGCGTTTTCTGGACGGACGGAGGGGCTCGGCCGGACAGAAGGACCGGGCCCCGAGCCGTTTTACGGCGAAAAACGGCTCTTCGAGGAATATGGTGGCCCGTTGGAATCGGACGGAATGACGGCAACCTCCTTGCAATGCCTCGGGCAAACGCCTCTCGCGAAGCCCGAGGACGGATTTTCGCCGGAATTTTTGTGAAATGGCGGCATTCGGCAGGGCCCGCTCTCCGAACGGGCCGCCTTCGACCCCGATTGCGGACGTGCAGGGGCTCGTGGGCTCCCCCGTCCGTTTTGGCCTGCCCCATTCATAGACACACAATTTTTTCAGTTTTCACCTTATTTTTCGCCATTTTTCGCCTCAAAATTATCACATTTGTACAAACGTGATAAAAGTTGAGCCCAAAATCGCCAAATTCTCCAGTGTTTTGCCACTATTTTGCTCTACGAAAGTGGCGCAAGACCCCCGAATGCTCGTCCAAAGGCCGCCATTCGCCTGCCATTCGGCTTTTCTGCCCGTTGCGGGCCGCTCGGAGATCGGCCCCTACCGGATTCGCCTTTTCGGGGGGATGATTCGGATTTTCATGCGTTCCCTCGCATGATTTCCGAACCCAAGCCCGGTCGACGGCTTTTCCATTCGCTCCTGTTGCGGATTCGCAAGATCGCCGATTTTTTCACCACCTCAAAGCCCCATTCGGCAGGGCCCGATCTCCGAGCGGGCCGCCTTTGACCCCGATTGCGGCCACGCGAGGCCGTCAAATTCTCGCCCAAAGGCCGCCATTCGCCTTCCATGCGGTTTTCTGCCCGTCGCGGGCCGCTCACAACGCGCAGGTCCAGGCCATCTCTTCAGGCACTATAAATCGCGAAGAGTCCAGTTTTATGGCGAAATGCACTGGATTTTGCGCGTTTTCGGTCGCGGGTGGGGCATCCTGGACGTATTGTGGCAGGGGCCGATCTCCGGGCGGCCCGGGCGCTGCGCTCGGGGGCCAGACGCAAAAGGCGGTTGTTCGCGGGAGCTAATATTGGGGAAACACAGTTCCATTGAATGGAAACGTGTTTCGGCCATGTTGGCGAAAGCGAACATTTTTGGGAAGGGGCCGGGCGGGCGCGCGGTTTTT
>JAZQOP010000250.1:0-2018 GCA_045627965.1 Kiritimatiellia bacterium
GACCGCTTGGCCTCCGACTTCCTCCCCGGACAATTTCAAAACGCCATTTTGCGCATTTTCGCCATTTGGCGCATCCCCCCCTTTTTTTCGCTTGCCCGAGGACGGGGTCCCGGCTACCATCGGGGCGTTTCCGACTCTCACCCAGGAGCCCCGCTATGAAAAAAACGCTGCTCGCCTCCCTGTGCCTCGCCCTCTCGGTTTCTGCCGCCCTCGCGGCGGGGCTGGACACGCTCACGCCCGACCTCCTGGACTCGACGGGAACCAAATACAAGCCCTTTTCCGGCCTTTCCTGCCCCGACGGCTCCCCGGCGGTCTACGAAGGCCACGCCAAGGTCGGCGATTCGATCATCCTGAAGAAGGACGACGCCACCCACGGCGGCATCGTCTCGACCAACTCCGGCGGCGCCTTCAGCGCCGTCGCCATCCACTGGGGCTCCGACGCCATCAAGGGCCGCGCCCTGGAGGTCTACGGCTCCACGACGCCCCTCTCCGGCACAAAGGACCTCTACTGCAAGGAATGCGCCGTCGTCCTCCACAAGTTCGTCGTTCCCGAATATGGCAACTACGACGAGTTCGTCTACACCGGCCCGACCGCCTACGCCTACATCGGCTTCCGCCCCACCAGCTCCTCCCCCGTCCCCGTCGCCCGCTACGACATCGCCTACGACGGCACCCCCCTGCCCCCCGTCGTCCCGGTCGCCCTCGTCAACTTTACCGAAGGCCTGGCCGTCGTCGGCTCCGACGCCTACCTCGTCGCCCACCCCAATTCCACCTTCGGCTCCCCCGTCACCTTCGCCTGGGAGCTCGACGGCGAACCCGTCGCCGGCCTCACGGGCGACACCCTGTCCATCGACACCTCCGAGCCCGTCGACTCCGTCTCCGTCCAGGTCATCGCCACCGACGGCGCCGTCTCCGCCACCAACCACATCGTCTTCTCCATCGTCCCCACCTACTCCATCACCTACGCCGAAAACCCCTACGGCTCCCTCTCCGGCCCCGCCTCCGCCATCGCCGGCGCCAGCGTCACCGTCGCGGTCGAGCACGCCGAGGGCTACCTCCCCACCGCCTTCTTCGCCAACGGCAACTCCAACCTCTTCGCCGGCAACGTCTTCACCATGCCCGCCTGCGACGTCGAGGTCAGCGCCACCTTCGAGGAGCTGGCCGAGGGCGACACCCTCACCATCGACGACGCCGGCTTCACCGGCACCTACCGCGACTGGGGCCCCGTCACCAAGCCTTCCGGCTCCGTCTACACGGCCAACACCGGCGGCGGCACCGCGGCCGCCCCCTCCATCCAGATCCGCGGCGAGCAGGGCTCCGGCATCGTCATGACCTGGAACGGCGGCCAGGACGTCGCCGCCGTCACCGCCGCCTTCAGCACCAAGACCGGCGACAAGAAGACCCTGCGCGTCTTCGGCAGCCACGTCCCCTACAACTCCCCCGCCGACCTCTACGACGACGCCACCGCCGGCGTCCTCCTCGGCACCATCGTCAACGGCCAGTCCACCCTCCTCGAAATCCCCGCCGGCTACCCCTACGTCGGCGTCTGCTCGAAGAAGGGCGACGCCATCTACCTCGACGCCCTCGTCATCTCCTTCTCCGATACCGCCGCCATCCCCGCCATCGCCGGCGCCATGCCCCGCGAGGGCGAAAAGGGGACCCCCCTCTCCGCCGCCTTCCGCCTGAACAACGCCGAGGCCAACCTCTGGCGCGCCTCCATCGGCGAAATCGACGAAGACGGCGCCTGGTCCTGGACCCCCGGCGCCGCCGGCTCCTTCCAGGTCGACATCTCCGCCATCTACGGCGAGGACGACTCCACCGCCCTCCGCTCCTACGCCGTCGAAATCGCCGACCCGGACGCCTACCCCGCCTACTACCTCGTCCAGGACCTCGCCGACCTCGACGAAGGCGACTACCTCATCGTCGGCGTCGCCGGCGACGCCGCCTACGCCATGGGCACCCCCGCCTCCAGCGGCACCTACCCCGGCACCCCCGTCGTCGACGTCGACGGCCTCGTC
>JAZQOP010000251.1:0-1728 GCA_045627965.1 Kiritimatiellia bacterium
GGTGATCCCGAACCTGATCGACGAGCTGCCGCTGGTGGCGGTGCTGGGGGCGCTGGCGCGGGGGCGGACGGTGGTGCGGGATGCCGCGGAGCTGCGTGTGAAGGAGAGCGACCGGATCGCGGCGATGGCCGGCAACCTGTCGGCGATGGGGGTGCTGGCGCGTGCGACGGCGGACGGGCTGGTCGTGGAGGGGCCGGGGAGGATTTCGCCCGTCGGGGCGCTGCGGACGTTCGGGGACCACCGGGTGGCGATGTCGATGGCGATTCTTTCGATATTTGCGGATTGCCCTGTGGCGGTTCCTCGTGTATCCTGCGTCTCGACGTCATACCCCGGGTTCTGGGGCCAGTTGCAAAATTTAGGAGTTCGCGTTGAATAGCAAGCAAAATACGATTGTGGCCGTCGACGGGCCGTCCGCCAGCGGCAAGAGCACCGTTTCCCGCCGGGTGGCCCAGGCCGTCGGGTTCCTGTATGTGGATTCGGGGGCGATGTACCGCGGGATCACCTGGAAGTGCGTGAAGGAGGGGATCGACGTCAAGGACGTGCAGGAGGTCACGAACCTGCTGATCCGGATGAAGATGGACCTGCTGGTGAAGGACGGGGCGGTGACGTACCTGATCGACGGCGAGGACCCGGGGCAGGAAATCCGGGGGCAGGCGGTGCGGGAGCGCGTGGCGGACATTGCGGCGCAGCAGACGGTGCGCGTCTACATTGTCCAGAAGCTGCGCGCGATGGCGCAGTTCGGGTCGCTGGTGATGGAGGGGCGCGACATCGGGACGGTCGTGTTCCCGGATACGCCGTTCAAATACTACCTGGATGCGGACCCGGAGGAGCGTGCGCGGCGTCGCGCGGCGGAGCTGAAGGTGTCGGAGGGGGCGGCGGACCAGGCGGCGGTGCTGTCGTCGCTGAAGAAGCGCGACCAGAAGGATTCGTCGCGCGCGACGGCGCCGTTGCAGATTGCGCTGGGTGCGCGCATCATCAACTCGACGGGCATGAGCATCGAGCAGGTCGTGGACACGATCCTGGGCGACCTGCGGGCCGCGGGCATCGTCGACTAGCGTCTTGGGCAGGGTGCCGGCGATGGGCGAGTCGTTTTTCGGCATGCCGCTCTACTGGTTTAGCCGGGGGATGGTCCGGCTGGGCTTGCGGCTGAAGTACCATTTCCATGTGTCGGGCGCGGAGAACGTGCCGGCGGAGGGCGGGTTCCTGCTGGCGGCGAACCACTGCTCCTACCTGGATCCGCCGGTCGTGGCATGCGCGGTGACGAACCGCGTCGTGCATTTCATGGGGCGCGACACGCTGATGTCGAACCCCGTGGCGCGGTGGTATTTTCCGCGGATCGGGATGATCGCGCTCGACCGGACGCGAGGGGATCTCGGGGCGCTGCGGACGGCGGTGAACCTCCTGAAGGCGGGGAAGGGGGTGTGCCTCTTTCCCGAGGGGACGCGCTCGCCCGACGGCGAACTGCACGAGGCGAAGGGCGGGATCGGGTTCCTGATGGCCCGCGGTGGCGCGCCGGTGGTGCCGATGCACATTTCGGGGACGTTCGAGGCGATGCCGAAGGGGACGTCGAAGCTGCGCCCGGCGCACATTTCCGTGCGGATCGGGCCGCCGATCGCGGCGGCGGAGCTGACGGGGTGCATGACGGCGAAGAACGATTTCGAGTCGGTCGGGCGGCTGGTCATGTCGCGGATCGCGGACTTGCGGCCGCCGGCGCTGCCGGGGGGCTAG
>JAZQOP010000252.1:0-6229 GCA_045627965.1 Kiritimatiellia bacterium
AACGAGCTGCACTACCACGAGGACGTCGTTAACGCCTTCGAGGCGGCCGGTCCTCTCGCCGATGTCCTGCGGACGAACGCGACCGGCCCTCTCGTGCTGATGGCACACAGTCTCGGCAATCTGGTGGTGTCCAGCGCCATCCGCGACCACGGACTTGTCTGCGAGAAATACTTCATGTTCAACGCGGCTGTGCCCGCAGAGGCCTACGACGCTTCCCTCTGGGACGAAACTCCCGGCAACCCGCTGGTGCACGATGACTGGAAATCCTACACCAATGTGGCATGGGCCTCCAAGTGGCACGAGTTGTTTCCCGCCACAGACGCCCGGGCCGCCCTGACATGGAGCGGGTGGTTTTCCGACATGGCGAACCAAGTCTACAACTATTATTCAAGCGGTGACGAAGTCCTCGAAGTCCATTCCACCCCCGTTTCCATTTGGGGAGGTGGTCCTTCCCATCTGGAACGCTACGCGTGGCAGAAGCAGGAGCTGAACAAGGGACGGCTGGGCCTGATTGGCACCGCCTGGGCGGGCTGGGGCTTCGCGAAATATACCCAAAATGACCACGAACACCGCTGCTACACTGCCGCTCAGGCGAACCAGACGGCCCAGGACGACCCCTCCCAGTTCTGCATCGCCCCCGTGTTCCTGCGCTCCCCCGACTTCCTTCAGGACAGCTCGCTCTCCGACATCCAGATCCGCCAGCTCCTCGCCAAAGGCATCCCCGCCTTGAGCGCCCCGGCGGGTTCGCGAGCAGTTGCAACTGTGAACAACAGAAATATGGACTTTCGCCCTGGTGATACCTGGCCAAACGGGTGGGGACGAAATGAGCCTCCCTATGGGACCAGTTGGTTGCATAGCGACCTGAAAAACATGGCGTTTTATTTCAACAGTTCCATCTTTACAGAGGTGATGGGAATCATTGGAGGTGAGCCTTGATGAAAAATGAAATACCCAATCGGATGACACAGACGAGAATAAAGAATGGGATGACAGAAAAGAGATGGTTGTCTAGTGCGGGTTTTCTCCTTTTCTTTTTGGCATGTGCTTTCGGATGCGCGGCGGGACCAATCCGACCGCCACAGGCGACGGGCCAGTTTACGCTGGAAGTCGTGGACAGTCGGGGGCGGCCCGTGCCTGAAGCGAAATGCCGGGTGGCCTTTGTTCGGTCCGATGTCTATGGCGATTACGATTTGGTTGAGGGAGAGACGGATGACGAGGGGCATTTGCGCGTTCGGGGTCGGGCGTACCAGGAAGCCGTCATTACCGTGACAAACGCAGGATATTACAGGACATTTGCAAGCTATCAATTCATGCGTTTGCCCACGATGGGAACGGACGTGCAATCTGTGGTCAATTTCCCTCATCGTTGCATGGAAATTTACCCATCGCAAAGCAAAGGGGAGCGAGTGGGAGGAAAATGGCAACCATGGAATCCGACGGTGCAGATTCCTTTGAAGGAGAAGCGCAATCCCATTCCCATGCACGGAATGGGCGGGACATATTGCCGGAAAATCATGGGCGAACCCGTCGGATTCGATTTGGAGAAATGCGCATGGGTGGCTCCGTATGGGAATGGCGAACATGCAGACGTGTCCATTGGCTTCCGCCATGGGGACTTTGTGTTTTCAGCGGGAGAGGCTCCCAATGGTTTTATTTTGGCCAAGCGAGACGCCTGGAGTGAATTGGAGACCCCTTACGAGGCCCCTGAAGACGGATACGTGGAAAACCTTCCGCCACCCACCAAGTTTGGGGCCAGTCAATACCACATCATCGACACGGATGAATACCTGCTGATCCGCTGCCGGGCCACCACGAATGAACTGGGAAAAATCCTGCATGCCCATTACGCCGTAGCCTCTTACTTGGAATACCGCACAGCCGTTTCTCCAAACGGCGAAGAAATGTTGTATGTTGACATCCATGTCCGATTCAATCCCGAGGACATGGATCGACAACTTGAAATGGGCGAAAACCTGACGGACGTGAGGAAGCGCCTAAAGCACAGAGGGTACAATCCGTAGTTTCCACAGGAGAAGCCATGCAATTAAGAGGGCTTGTTGGCGTGTGCTGAAATGGACAATATATCATTGGAAGGAGAGTAATATGCGTGGGAGAATGCCCTTAGTCTGGTTCCTTGTTCCCCTGTTTTGTTGGGCACTCTGCTCAAATGCATGGGGATGCGCGATCATCAATCAAAGGGGGCGGCCGTCGGCGAAGGGAGAGATTACGCTGAAAATCGTGGACAGCCAGGGATGCCCAGTCGAGGGGGCGCTCTGCGATGCGTGTTTTCTCCGTTCGGATGTTTTCGGAGACTATGAACACGAAGAAGCCATGACGGATGCGCAAGGGCGGGCCGCATTCAAAGGAACGACATACGGGGAAATGACTTTCCAAATCAAGAAAGACGGATATTACGCGACCGCCGGAAGATATTGGTTTCTGCGGCCCTCAGAGCAGGCATTGGAAGTGGGGGCGACAACAAACCACGCATTTTACGACATTGAGTTTTACCCTCCCGGCGAACGCGGGGGAATATCCGGGGGGCGATGGACGCCATGGAACCCGGAGATTGAGGTGACCTTGAAAGAACACCGGCACCCCATCCCTCTGGTTTTGCATACCAGTGAGTTTCGCCGGAAAGAGTGCGGGGAACCCGTGGGTTTCGACGTGGAAATCGGAGACTGGGTGGCTCCGTACGGAAGAGGGGAAAATGCGGATTTTGTCGTTGGGCTGCAAGGCGCAGACACCGGCGATGGAGAAAATGGCGGTTCATCCGGGGAGTCTCCCAAAGTGATTTTGTCGGCGGGAGAGCCTCCCAATGGATTCGTTCAGTGCACACGCGAAACATGGAGCCGGCTTTCTTCCCAATACGAAGCGCCCGAGGATGGCTATGTCCCCGACATCGTTCCCTTCGTCCAACTTCGGGGCAATCCTCGTCACATCATCCGTCCGCACGATTATCTTTTCCTGAGATGCCGGGCCGTGACCGACGAATCCGGGAAAATCATCCACGCCAATTATGCAAAAATCTACGGAATGCGATATCGGATTTCCGGGGAGGGCACGGAAAAGGGTACGTTCACGCTGGAAACGGGGCCGATGTGGTTCAATGCTGTGGATCTCGACCGAAATCTCGAATATGACCCCGACCGCAATCTCAACCCGAAAGGATACCGTCATTTTGAGACCCAGTAGGTGGCGGGTCGAAGGCATGGCGTTGCCTGCCGGATTGCCAAGGAGGCAAGCCGAAACTACGTAATACAATTATGTTTCCCAACACCCAATGAGGTCAAATACAAGTCAAATATGAAAGAAGCATGCCGCATGATGCATCACAGCCGCTCCATGGTTTTTCGGCAGTTCTTGTGGACAGGGCTCTTCGTTTGTCTTTTCCATGGCGTTGGCTTTGCCGGCCATCATTTCCCGCCTGTTGGCGCTGCGTTGACATTGGAGGTCGTTGACAGCACGGGAAACGTCGTTGAAAGTGCATCATGCCGGGTGAGTTTCTTGAAATCATATGGGAATGATTCGGATGTCGTGAGAAGATTGACGGATACGAATGGGCATTGTTTTGCACAGGGCAAGACCTACGGGGAAGCGGTCATTCAGGTCAGCAAGGATGGATACTATCGGACCTACGCCAGTTATGTTTTCGAGCGAAATCCGGGCATGGCCGACCAGGAGCAGCAGGTTGTGCGCCACGACCTGAATCAGCTTGAGCTGTATCCCCCGGCCGGGCAAGGAGAATACAGTCGAGGGAAATGGACTCCCTGGAATCCTGTCGTGCAAGTTCCTTTGAAGGAAAAAAGAAATCCGATTCCCCTTCTTCTCCATTCAGGACGAGTTTTCAGGGAAGAACACGGGGAACCCGTGGGCTTTGATTTGGAGATGTTCGACTGGGTGGAGCCTTACGGTCGTGGACAGCAGGCCGATTTGACAATTGGATTGCGCAGGCGCCCATCTGCCGAAAAGGAACAGGATGGACAGGCGGAAGAAAACAGCGAATTTGTGTTTTCCGCCGGAGCCGCCCCCAACGGATTCGTGGAAGGAATCCGAGATCCGTGGAGTTTCATGTCCACTCCCTACGAGGCGCCGGAAACCGGCTACGTGCAGGAATTGCGTTTCGAACACAGACGGCGGAATGGACCGGTTTGGTTCGACATGATGGGAGAGGAAGACTATTCCTTCGTCCGTTGCCGGGCAGTGGTGGACGATTCCGGCCGCATCCTTCACGCCCGCTATGGGAAAATCAGGGGAATCAGCTATGGGGCGTGGGTGAACAGCGAGGGAAAGCCGGTTTTTGCCATTTCATTCGCGATTTGGCTGAATCCGACGGACTGCGACCGAAACCTGGAATACTTCAAGGAATTTCAGAATTGACTGCCGGACACATGTCTTGTTTTCCAAGGTCCGTTCCTCTTTTGTGGGTTGTCCGTCTTTCTGCCGAAATAATCAATATGTCATTGGAAGGAGAGTGACATGCGTGAAAGAATGCCCGTGGCTTGATTTCCTCGCCAACGCAATCCCCTCCCTTTCCTTCGCCGCAGGAAGGAATCCCTTGCCGGACACCACTGCGTGGGGCGGTACCAATGTCAATCTGATGAGTCATGAAAGTGGCGAATATCCCTTGGGATGGCCGCGCGAGGGACAGGTCTGGCAACATAGCGATCTGAAGGAAGTCGCGTATGGATTTTTGTATTCGTTGTTTGATTGCGTTGTATTGCAGGGAGAGTTGAAATGAAGTTTGCAAGTTTATTCGGCTTGGTTTTATTGACAAGTGTCGCTGCATGTGCCAAACCGGTGAAAATTCGTGTTCGCGTGTGTGACGAGAATGGCGAACCCGTAGCAGGGGCCGACGTTTCATGCGGCGTGACTCAATCTCTTGCTCCCGGCCATGGATGGGGAGCTGGCCGCGTTAGAAGGAATGTGGCTCAAACCGACAAGGCTGGAATTTGCGAAATCGGGAACGACAGCCCTGATGGATTTGCCGCAGTTGCGGTCCAGAAAGACGGGTACCACGGCTGTTCAGGTGTTTTGCTGCATTTTGTGGAGGGAAGCATCATGCGCTGGCATCCTTGGTGCCCTGACTTGGAAATTGTGATTCACCGCATTCGCACCCCGATTGCGTTGCACGTGCGTGAAGTGGATCTGCCTTTTCCCGACAACGGAGATTCGGTTGGCTATGATCTGCTGAAAGGGGATTGGGTGCGACCGTATGGGGAGGGGCTGGAAAGCGATTTTGTCTTTCGACGCGAATCTTTATCGGCGGGGGAAGAGGTTCTAGATGCCTTGTTAATCGGCTTTTCACGGGAAGAAGATTGGTTTTGTCCAGTCCAGTATCCGAGTCCTCCCCCATGGGTATTCCGGTGGAGAGACATGGTTCTGCCGGAAGCCCCCCTGACCGGGTATCGGACAAAAGCTTTACTGGCAGTGGAGGAACAACGAACCTACCCGGATAACACCCCTTTCCATTGTCCGAATCTGTATGGCGTTTATTTTCGCATTCGGACGATGCTCGCTCCAGATGGAGAATTGCGAGAGGCCTTGTACGGAAAAATATACAAGGGTTTCGAACTTCATTGGTATCGCGGCATCCCGCATGTCCGGTTTTCCTACTACTTGAATCCTTCACCCAACAGCCGGAATCTTGATTTCAACCAGCAAGACGACTATCGGGGGACTCCAGCACGTGAACTCCGCCGACGATTTCGCCCATGATGGTCCCAATGAGTTGTCCCCTGTTGGCTGGCATTTCGCTCTCTCATCTCGATGGAACCTAAGGAAGGAGTCAGATTCGCATGTTGCTCGAGCTTTCGACGAGGCCCCCATCTAATCTGGCCGCCCCCCCCCGAACTGAAATCGTTGCAAAGGCGGTATTTTTCGCCCTAGCGGCCGTGTTGGAGAACGATTTTTCAGAATGCTCCATTCTTGTCAATCGGCCCCGGTGATGGCACGGGTGGCTGGGCACTTCAACGTGACAAGCAACGAGGCGCGCGGATGGCATTCGGAGATATTCAAGCGGTTTCACCAGAGCGGCTCCGACGCCAAGTTCTGGGGCGTGACGTGGTATGGCGACGAGGGGCTTATTAACGAGCTGCACTACCACGAGGACGTCGTTAACGCCTTCGAGGCGGCCGGTCCTCTCGCCGATGTCCTGCGGACGAACGCGACCGGCCCTCTCGTGCTGATGGCACACAGTCTCGGCAATCTGGTGGTGTCCAGCGCCATC
>JAZQOP010000253.1:0-2753 GCA_045627965.1 Kiritimatiellia bacterium
GGTGTTGGTGGCATGGAGGAGGCCGAGGCCGGTGAGGAGGTAGGGGGGGGAGAACTCGACGGTGGAACGCCAGTCGTCGCGGACGGGCAGGCCGGTCATCAGGACGTCGACGTCGCCGCGGCGGAGGGCGGGCAGGAGGCCGGCGGCGTCGGGAATGGCGACGAAGGCGGGCGTGGTGCCGAGGCGGTCGGCAAGCTGGTGCGCAAGGCGCGGCTCGATGCCCGTCCATTCGGGGGGGGCGTCGGGGTCGGCGCCGGGCGCGGCGGGCAGGGCGTAGGCAAAGGGCGGGTTGTCGGGGACGAAGCCGATGCGCAGCGGAGGGGGGGCGCTTTCCGGCGAGGCGCACCCCGCCGCCAGCAGCACGAGGGCCAGGGCCAAGGGCATGAAGGCGGGGGGGGGGCGCATGGCAGGGGGGCTAGTCGCAGGCGGCGTCGTAGAGGGCTTCGGCCTTCGCGACGTAGGCGGCCTTTTCGGCGGGCGTGCCGCGGAAGAACGAGGAACGGAAGCCTTCGAGGACGATCGGCCGCAGGGTCTCGGGCGTGTCGCCGCGGGCGGCGGCCAGCAGGCCGAGCTCCCGCGCCGGTGTCGTGCGGGAGATCAGGCGGTTGTCGGTGCAGATGGTCACGGGAAGCCCGGCTTCGAGCTCGCGAAGGACGGGATGGTGGGCGACATCCGGAATTTCGGGGAGGGTCTGGAGGTTGGAGGTGGGGCAGACTTCGAGGGTGATGTGGCGCTGGGCGACGATGGCGGCCAGGCGGTCGACATAGGCCTGGCGGTCGACGACCGAGGCGGAGGTGATGCGCTCGGGCGAGAGGAGCCAGGTGCCGTGCCCGATGCGGTCGGCGTGGCATTTGGCGACGGCCTGGTAGACGGATTCGGGGCCGTAGGCTTCGCCCGCGTGGACGGTCTTGAAGAGCAGCGCCTCGGAGGCGGCCTGGTAGGCGGCGATGTGCTCGGCGGCCGGGAAGCCGTTCTCGGCGCCGGCGATGTCGAGGGCGACGACAGGAATCCCCTGCTCGTTGGCCAGCTTCGCGCAGGCGCGGACGAGGTCGAGCGAGGCAAGGCCGTGGATTTCCGGCGCGGAAGCGGACGGAAGCGCGGAGAAGAGCGAGGCGTAGCAGGGGGAGAAGGCGGGCAGGAAGAAGCGCATGGCGCAGGCGATGATGCCGTAGCGGAACGGGAGGGCGCGGCCGGAGACGACGTCGGGCGAGGCGTTGCGCTCGGCGGCCGCCCGGGCCAGTCCGGCGTTGACGGCCAGGACGACCTGCTCGAGCGTGAAGCCCGGACGGACGTGCTGCTGCGGGGCGTAGCGGACCTCGATGCAGGGGACGTTCTCCGCGATGCAGTCGAGGGCCAGCTCGTAGGCCGCGCGCTCGAGGTTCTCCGGGGTCTGCAGGACGGCGCAGGTCAGGCCGAAGCCCTGCAGGTAGTCGGGAAGGTCCTTGTACTTTTCCTTGAAGACGAGGGTCTGGAGGCCTTCGGGGGTCTCGGACGGAAGCGGGACCTTGGCCGCCTTGGCCAGCTCGATGAGCGTCTCGATGCGCATGGACCCGTCGAGGTGGAGGTGCAGGTCGGTCTTCGGGATGCGGGCCAGGAATTCGGGGGTGATGGCGGTCGTGCTCATGGGGGCTCCTTGGAAAAAAGGTGGCGGTGGATGTCGGTCAAGGAAGCGTAGCGGTGCGGCGGGTCGTTTGCCAGCGAAAAAATGTCCGGCGCAAAAGGTCTTGCCGGGAGACGGAAACGCCCGGCGGGCAGCCGGGCGTTCGGGGAGGGCGATGGGCCGGGGATGGACGGCGGATCACGTGGGGGGGAAGTCGAAATGCGTTTCGAGGAGCTCGACGAGCTGGTCGGCGACGCGGGCTTCGTCCTCGCCCTCGACTTCGATGGATACCTGGGAACCCTGGCGGAGCTCCAGGGAGAGCAGCTGCATCACGGAGGAGACGTCGCACGCGCCGTTGCGGTTGCGCAGGAGGATGCGCCCGCCGTAGTTCATGAACGCCTTGACGATGACGGCGGAGGGACGGCAGTGGATGCCCTGGGCGTTTTGCACGGTGGCAGTTCGTTTTTGCATGGAGGGGATATATCCTTGGATGGGGCCTGGTTTGTTTGGCGCGGGAAGTATCCAAAACTTTTCGCGTTTGTCCAGCCCAAAAAACGGGGCGCAAATAGGCGCAGTTTGCCAGAATGACGGACGACGGACGGGAAGCCGGCGGGCTGGCAGGGGTGTTCCGTTTGTCCTGTGCAGGGCACACGGGCAGGATGGAGGTGTGACCGCCATGCCACGAAGGGCTATGGCAGCAGGTGGGGGCTGGCGGGCCGGTAGCGCGCGTGGGGGCTAGAAGTCGTCGGTGCCGAGGGCGGCTTCCTCGAAGTCGTCGGCGGTCTGGGCGACGGCCCAGATGATGGCTTCGAGCTTCTCGAAGGGGAGGTCGGCGGGGATTTTGGCGACGAAGAAGAGGGTGCCGTCGGTTTCGAGCTGCCAGGCGCCGATCTTCTTGGTGGCGGACTGGTTCATGAGGTCGGAGAGTTCGGAACGGGTGAGGGGTTCCTTGTAGGCGATGGAGTAGACTTCGCGGATTTCGAAGTCGCCGAGGAGTTCGGTCTGCGAGCTGATGATGACGAGCTGGGTGCGCTCGGAGGCGAATTCCATGACGGCCTTGAAGTTGCCGGTGGAGGAGATTTCGTAGTGGAAGCCGTTGTCGTCGAAGAGGTTTGCGATGCGGGGGTCGCCGTTTTCAAGGTCGTCATCTTCA
>JAZQOP010000254.1:0-7726 GCA_045627965.1 Kiritimatiellia bacterium
CGCCCCCACCACCCGGCCGCTAAAACGCTTGACTTTTCCGCGCCACCCTTTTTCCCCTTGCGCGCCCGCGACCCGCAAGGCAGAATTGACGGCATCCCGGCGTATATTTTGCCCAAGACGGCCGGGCCCGAAGACATAACCATGACCACAACGCCCCTTGCACGTCCGTCCCGCCTGTCGACCCTTGCCCTCGCCGCCGCCCTGGCGCTCACGGCCGCCCTGGCCACCCGCCCGGCGGCCGCCGCAGACATCGAGGACTCGCCCGAGGCCCTCTTCCAGAACGGCATCGCCAGCTTCACCAAGGGCGAATACGACAATTCCGTCGAATACCTCGACCAGCTCATCAAGGTCTTCGGCCGCGAGCCCGACCTCCAGCAGCGCATCGACCTGGCCATGTACGCCAAGGGATGCGCCCTCTACAACCTCCAGAAATATCCCGAGGCCATCAAGGCCTTCGAGGAATACGCCAAGCAGTTCCCCGAATCCAAGTTCGTCGACGAGGCCTACTTCCGCATCGCCCAGTCCCACCAGCAGTCCGAGGACTTCAACCCCGCCATCACCGCCTACGAAAGCCTCCTCGCCCGCTTCCCCGCCTCCGCCTACCGAGAAGACGCCGCCTTCCAGATCGGCATGTGCCACCTCCTCCAGGACTCCTCCTCCGCCGCCGCCGAGGCCTTCTGCAACTTCATCGACGCCTTCCCCAAGAGCCGCCTCGCCCCCCAGGCCGGCGCCTACGCCGCACGCGGCCTCTTCGACGACGGCGAGGCCGCCCAGGCCATCGACATGCTCCAGCGCGTCGAGGAAATGCCCTACCGCCCCTGGTCCGTCGTCACCTACTGCAACTTCCTCGCCTTCGAAATCGGCGACTACGTCTTCGACGACACCGAATACGAGCTCGCCCTCAGGGCCTACCGCCGCGTCAAGCCCCGCGCCGCCATCCTCCGCCACCTCCAGGACGCCGTCGCCGCCCTCCAGCGCCAGACCGACCTCCTCCAGCGCCAGCCCGTCACCCCTGGCACCATGTCCGAGCGCTACCGCGCCGAACGCCGCCTCGCCCAGGAGCTCGCCCAGAACAAGGAAATGCTCCAGAAGCTCGAATCCGCCCCCGACTACGACGCCAACCTCTACCACCGCATCGGACGCTGCTTCTTCAACACCGACCGCTTCTGGGAGTCCCGCGTCGCCTTCGCCCGCGTCGTCGCCACCGCCACCGACCCCGACGTCAAGGAGGCCGCCCACTTCGACCTCATCCTATCCATCTCCCGCCTCCGCCGCTTCACCGACCTCCTCGTCGAGGCCAACGCCTACCTCGCCACCTACGACCCCGAGGGCCGCTGGCAATGACCCCTCGCCCCGCACCCCACGCCGCACCCACGTCGCCCTACG
Source organism: Kiritimatiellia bacterium (assembly GCA_045627965.1). Taxonomy (GTDB): domain Bacteria; phylum Verrucomicrobiota; class Kiritimatiellia; order CAIQIC01; family Lenti-01; genus RGIG3636. The sequence goes on from JAZQOP010000254.1 coordinate 1,387, forward strand.
GAACCCCCGCCATGAAACACCGCCTCCCCAGCACCGCCGCCGCCGCCCTCCTCGCCGCCGCCGCCCTCCTCGCCCCCGCACCCGCACCCGCCGCCCTCGCCAAGACCGCCCGCCAGAAGGCCGGCGCCGCACGCTGGAACAAGCTCGAAAACTGCACCCTCGCCAGCGGCTACATGGACGGCGACAGCTTCCACATCAAGCACGAAAACCGCGACATCATCATCCGCCTCTACTTCGTCGACTGCCCCGAGACCGACGACACCCACCCCGAACGCAACGCCGACCAGGCCGACTACTTCCGCATCCCCGTCGGACAGGTCATCCCCGTCGGCCGCATGGGCAAGAAGTTCACCGCCGACCTCCTCAACGGCGAAAAGTTCACCGTCTGGACCCGCTGGGACGACGCCATGGGCTCCTCCTCCCAGAAACGATACTTCGGCCTCGTCGACGTCGGCGGCACCGACCTCGGCGAAGCCCTCGTCGAGGCCGGCCTCGCACGCGTCTACGGCGCCCAGTGCGTCATGCCCGACGGCCGCGCCGTCGACCAGGAAATCAAGATCCTCCACCAGAAGGAAAGCCGTGCCAAGAGCAAGCGCCTCGGCGGATGGTCCAAGCAGGCCAAGAAGGGCGCCGCCCCCGCCGGCGACGGCATGTTCGACGCCGCCCGCGAGGAATGGGACGGCGAAACCGCCGGCGACGACGCCCCCGACTGGTTCTCCGAAATCGTCGACCTCAAGCCCTACAGCGACCGCTGGCTCAACGTCCCCATCGTCGCCTTCCTCCGCGCCGAGACCTTCATCAACACCGAGCAGTTCGAAGACGCCGAAATCGAAATGCGCAAGCTCCTCAAGCGCTTCCCCGACCACCCCCAGAAGGCCCGCATCGAGTTCTACCTCGCCCTCTCCTGCGCCATGCAGGAACGCTTCACCGAGGCCGTCCGCCGCTTCCAGACCTGGCTCGACGTCCACCCCGACGACCCCATGCGCTCCGACGTCCAGTACTGGCTCCCCATCGCCATGTACTACGGCGGCCGCTACGAAGAGGCCCTCCCCCTCTTCGAAAAATACGCCAAGGAAAACCCCCTCACCGTCTACGCCCCCGAGGCCGCCTACCGCGCCACATGCTGCCTCTACGCCCTCGAGGAATTCGAAAAATGCGCCGACGCCGTCGAAAAGTGGCTCGCCCAGTACCCCGACCACTACTTCAAGTTCGAAGGCTCCATCATGCTCGGCGACGCCTACGCCGCCCTCGCCGGCTTCCAGGACGCCTACGACGACGCCCTCCCCGTCTTCGACAAGGCCAAGGCCGCCTACCGCCGCTCCATGACACCCCCCGCCGGCGCCTTCTACTACATGGCCCTCACCCAGATCGCACGCGTCCACAAGGCCCTCGCCGAACCCGAGGAATACCGCCAGATGGCCCGCGAATTCGAACAGTACATCCGCGACATGCCCAACGACTCCAACATCGTCGACGCCGGCTACAACGCCGGATGGGCCTACCGCCAGCTCAAACGCCCCCAGGAAGCCGTCAGCCTCTACTGGCGCATGGTCGAGCTCTTCGGCAACACCCCCTCCTGGGAAGGCTTCGACCTCATCCTCTCCGACCTCGCCAAGCTCTACCCCCGCGAAGACCCCGCCGCCTTCCGCAAGGAGCTCTCCGCCCGCTACACCAAGGCCCTCACCGCACAGCGCCTCACCCTCGCCAGCCGCCTCGCCGCCGAGGTCGTCCGCGCCGCCGACAGCACCGAAGAACGCCAAAAGGGCCTCGCCTCCTTCTCCGGACGCTTCAACGACGACATCCTCGGCCCCGAAACCCTCGTCTTCATCGGCCGCTCCTGGATCGACAACGGCATGCCCAACGCCGGCATCCCCCGCCTCGAGCACCTCCTCAACGCCTTCCCCGACTCCCGCCACGTCCCCGAAGCCCAGATGCTCCTCGCACGCCAGGCCCTCGACCACAGGCAATACGACGCCGCATACGGCTACGCCAACTCCGTCCTCCAGAACGCCGCCGAGTTCGACGTCTACATCGAATCCGCCTTCTGCCGCGCCGAAGCCCTCCGCGGCCTCGGACGCCACGGCGAGGCCATCGCCGACTACAACGACGTCCTCGCCAACCGCGCCGCGCCCCGCCTCCTCAAGGCCGAAGCCCTCCTCGGCATCGCCGAATGCCTCGAGGCCCAGAACGAATTCAACCAGGCCATCGCCTACTACCAGCGCATCTACGTCCTCTACAAGGCCTACAAGCACCAGACCCGCATCGCCTACATCCGCTCCGGCATCGACTTCGAACGCATCGGCAAGAAAAAGGAAGCCGCCAAGACCTACCAGGAATTCCTCGACGACCGCGAACTCTCCGCCGGCTCCGCCGAATCCATCGAAGCCGCACAGCGCCTCGCCGCCCTCAACCCATGACCCGGCGCATCCCGTGTCCCTCCGCGCCCGAACCGCCCCCTCCCGCCCCGGCCACGGCCTAGGCCCTCCGCGCACCCTCCTCCTGTCATTTTTCGCACTTTTCGCCCTCGCCGCGCTCGCATTGCCCGATGACCATCCGATTCCAACGGAAAACCTTCGTCGGCAATTGAACCGCATGTTTCCTCCGACCCAGCAAAAAGACCGCCCCATTGTCCAGGTCATTAATGGCTGTATGCCTGAAACCGTTGATTTCCATGACGAAATTACATGGCCCCTCGTCAGTTGGCTTGACTCCAGGTCACGTTTGGCATTTGCCATGGATGCGGATAATATCCCCTTCTCCTCAGGACATGCGGATGATCTGTCGATCCAATGGCCACCGGATGCTGATCCTTCCCGAATCATTCTGATCTGGACAGGCCCCACCCCCGATGAACGCGTCCCATCCCTAGAATACAAGCCGACTACGTCGGCGTGCCTTTCCCGCAATGTGCCGATCGACAACACAGAATTAGTTTTCTGCCGCATAGAACCCGATCCAGTTGAAGGGACATGGCTTGTCGTCACCAATGGGACTGGGCTGGTAGAATTTTTTACCTATTCGCCACCCTACTCTGCGACAATTATCACCAATACCATCACAAATGACGCTCTCCAAATCATCTCCACCATTACAACCAATTGGCATTTGAATGCACAACCCTATGCCGGGATGGAAGCCCCTTGGGCATACATCGGTTGCACCAATTCCGTCGATTCTGTCGCAACATTCCATGCTCCCCCACCTGCTGATTGTGAAAAACTCCAGTTCTTTGCGGCTTCCATTCGAACAGATACGGATGCGGATGGTCTTTCTGACGGCATCGAAAGTTTCGTCTCTCATTCATCCCCTCTTGAGTGGGATACTGATTCCGACCATTTGTCCGACGCCTACGAATACTTTGTAGGGCTCAACCCCCGATCCGAGGATACGGATGGCAATGGAATTCCTGACGGTGATGAAGCGGATGCCGATGGCCAGCCACATCGTTTTTCGGCGCGGATTTCTGGGGTCGATTTAATTAATGTTGCCCCTAGTCAACCAGGCTGGAATTTTGGCGATAATATCGGACGTGACGGCAGCGTCACCTTTACTTTTGAAAACCTCCATGGCACTGCCCTATGGGGTACCTTTGATGATGGTGGCCACTGGAAAGAACCGATTACCATCTCCGCAGATAACGCCCACATCGTCTTTACGTCAGAAATGGCACGCGTCCAAGGACAAATCCTCTGGCGGCAAACGGCATGTATTATGCCCGACACTCCCAATTGTGTTTTCTCTGTCACAGTATCGGATGCGAACATGCAACCACATGTAACAGACCCTAATTGTCTTGGAGCTGATTTGGACGTTCGCTTTGATGCATTTTCCCCCTCGATTTTAAAATTGCGGGAACGAGATGCACCTTGCAACCAAGTTCCCAATCCAAAGCAAGCTTCAGATAATTCGCTTTTCGTCTCTGAAGAAGAACCTGGCTACTTTGAAATCGATGCCGATTGCAATCTGGAGTTCTTGCCCAAGTCCCCGTGTGCTACATATCTCGGCGTCTTCTCCAATACACTTTTAATTGCCCAATTCCCTCTTGAAACGCCAGGTGCCATTTCGCTTGACATACCTTCTCCTGAAGATGAATCTGTCTGGGCAATTCACTTTGGCATCGACATCAACAACGACGGCATTCTCTCTTTCCCTGAAGCCTTCCTCCCCACATTATTTACAATCGATGCAATTCCATCTTCCGTCCTCGCAAGCAAAAAAAATGCCTTGACTGCTGGAGCGAATGATTGGCAAGTCGAGATGCTCTATCCAGTTGCCACATCACTGCTCAAATTTTTTTTAAATTCCAATGCCCCTCTCCGTGCAACGCGGGAAACATCACTTCATCTGCGGTCAACTGCTTCAACATGCCGCACTTAACACACAATGCTGGTGCCGACTTCGATGAAAACGGAAATGCGATGATCCCGTTCGTCCACTGGCATCCCGAAGATACCCTTTCTGCTGAAGTTGGGAATTCTTTTGCCCTCCGCGAAAAAGTGTCGGCTATCGTTTCTAATCATTGGGCTGAAGTGACAAATTATTTTGGTCAAAACGCATCCGCCAAATCGACAACGATGGCTTGGATTGCAGAAAATGACACAATCGAATTCTCTCTTTTAGATGAACCGAATGCGAATTCTTCAGATATGTTCTTTGCTTTTGCCCATGCCCGTCTACCCCTCATGAGGGTTCAAGCTACTATAGAAAAAGACACCCAGGGCCAAATAAGCATCGAGCAAATCGCTTTCTCTGGAGTTCTAGAAGACCTTTACGACTTCGATTGTGAAAGCTATGCTCCCGCGGATAGTGCCGCGCGCGTTCAGATCGGCCACGATCATTCCCGCCCAATCTCGCCAAGGCGGACAAATCTTCAAAATCCGTGTCATGTTTCAGAATACGTTCACCATTGACTAAAACCTTATAGTTCAAATCACAAAGTGCAACTCCAATTCCCTGCTACTCTCCTCCTTTTCAGCTTCGCCCTCGCCGCGGCATCCTTCGCAGGGATGCCCCAGGCCATCGCCCTCCTCGAAAAAACAGGACCTCTCCCCGCCATCCACAGCTCGGCCAAGCTCCAGAATGCCCCCGACCTCCTCGAAACCGGAAGAGTTCTCGTCCAAGCCTTTGCCGACATCCTAGACAAACCGGACACCCGCCTGGACGGGACCCTCGATCTCTTCCTCGCCATCCGGGACAACGCCCTCTCTCACGTAGGATACGGCAACCTGGCCATCGCCTATTCCGCCGAAGCCGCTGCCTATGCCAACATCGCGCGCACCCTCTCCAAAAACAAGGAACCAGGCGCCGCCCGGAAGGCCATCGCCCAAATCACGGACCGCACCGCCAGCCCTGCCTACCTGGCCCAAGTCCTCCGATTGGAAAACATCGTCCTTCCGTCCTCTCTGCCCCTGGACGGCGCCAATGCACGTCGTTCCCTCATCCAAGCCCTCTGCAACCGGGAAATCACCGGAGAACCCCCTCCGCCGTCGTTTTTCTCCAAGCTCGACGGCACATTCGACAACCGCGACTTCTTCGCCCTCGGGCAAAGCCAATGGACCGCCGACATCGCCCGGACCGCCATCCTCTGCGCCTGCGACATGATCGAAGCCACCGGTCAGCTCCCCAGCTCCGCCAGCGAATTCGTCAAAGCCGTCAAAGCCCATGCCTCGGAAACGTTGCAAAACGACAGCGGTATCCTCTCCGGCATCACCCCCCTGAACGTCTGGCTCTATTGGGACCACTTCCGCATCCAATGACCCCTCCGAACCATGCCCATTCCCATCATCTGCCTATTTGCCTTTCTACTGCCCATCGCTCTCTCGGCCTCTGCGCCCGCCGCTGACCTTCTCTTCCACATGCACGACGAAAATTCCAGCCAAAACGGACATGGGGCCATTCCCGGGCTTGTCGCATCGTCCCCAACGGTCGACTTCTTGCCGCCGCCTGCTGTTCCGCAACACAGCTCCCCGCCTTGGCGGACGATCTTTTCGATGGTATCGCTCAACCTCTCTTCCAGCAAAAACCCTAAAATTTCAATACAATGTCTTTCCTTTGAGCAAGTTATTCGATACAATCGCACGTCGCCATGAAAAGAAGCACCCTCCCCCCCGCACTCGCCGCCGTCCTCCTCGCCGCCGCCCTGGCCCTCCCCGCCGGCGCCCAGCAGCTCGGCCCCTTCGAAATCGAAATGAAGGGCGCCACCTTCAAGGCCCAGTTCATCCGCCGCGACAAGGACACCGTCTGGGTCCGCCGCGTCGCCCCCGACGGCTCCCTCGGCCCCCAGGCCGGCTACGACAAGGCCGACATCACGCGCGTCGCCATGCCTCGCCAAGACGCATCG
>JAZQOP010000255.1:0-13733 GCA_045627965.1 Kiritimatiellia bacterium
TCGCCCCACAAAAAAACCGCAAAACGGCCCGTTCTGCGGTAAAATGGTGGGCGTTACTGGACTTGAACCAGTGACCTCGTGCATGTGAGGCACGCGCTCTAACCAACTGAGCTAAACGCCCGCGAACGCCCGAAACCATACCGATTCCCGCGCGTTTGTCAAGCCCACGTTCGCTCCCCGCCCGTTTTTTCATCCTTTTCCCCGAAAAAACCGCCTGCCGGCACCGTTTCGAGTTGCCCCGCCCCCCGCCACATGCTAGTTTTGTGCCACGAAACTCATCGAAAGGAACCCGCCGCATGAAAAAATTCCTGGCCCTGCTCGGAACGCTGACGCTCGCCATGGCCCTCGGTGCCGCCCTCTGCGCCTGCGGCGGCGGCGAAGGCAACAAGAAATCCGACGAAAAGAAGAGCGACAACTCCTCCCGTTCGAACGACGAAGCCCGGACGACCACCGTCGACCCCGCCTTCGACATCAGCGGCGACTGGCAGGCTACGATGGACGGGCACGAGCTCGGCACGATCCTCTTCCGCATGCAGCCCGACGGCGAGTTCACCGGCGTCCTGGACATCTTCTCCGAATCCGCCGGCACCCTCGAAGGGTCCCTCTCCGGCTACGATGCCGAATGGACCATGCGCTACCAGTCCCTCTCCTACCTCGGCAGCGTCACCTTCGACACCTCCGAAAAGAAGGGCGTCGGCCACCTCGTCGACGGCAAGGGGACCGCGCACGAACTGGTCCTGACCCGCTGACCGCGCCCCCCGGAACGGCCCGCCGCCGGTCGGCCATTTCACCGCGTTTTTCGCCATAAACCCCAAAGAAAAACGTTTGACTTCCATTCGTTTTCGCGTATTCTACTCCGCGACCCCCGGAGGAACAACGCCATGAAGAAAGTCATCATCCCGACCGCCCTCGATTCCATCGCCAAGGAGACGCTCGAAGCCCACGGAGGCTACGCCGTCCTCCAGCTCCCCAAGTGCGACCTGGCGCAGGTCCTCCGCGACAACCCGGACACCCACGCGCTGATCGTCCGCTCCGAAAAGGTCGACGCGGCGATGATCGACTCCTGCCCCGGCCTCAAGGTCGTCGTCCGCGCGGGCGCCGGCTACAACACGATCGACATCCGCCATGCGCGCAAGAACGGCATCGACGTCATGAACACGCCGGGGGCGAACTCCAACGCCGTCGCCGAGGAAGTCGTGGCCCTGCTGCTGGCCGACGCGCGCCACCTCCTGGCCGCCGACGCCTCGTGCCGCGCGGGCAAATGGGAAAAGTCCTCCTTCATGGGGCGCGAGCTCGCGGGCAAGACGGTCGGCATCGTCGGCCTCGGCTACATCGGGCAGCTGGTCGCGCGGCGGCTGTCGGGCTTCGACGTCAAGCTGATCGGCTACGACCCCTTCCTGTCCGCCGAGAAGGCCCAGTCGCTCGGCGTCGCGCTGACGAGCCTGCCCGAGCTCTTCGCGAACGCCGACGCCGTCACGCTGCACATTCCCGAGAACGACGAGACGCGCGGGCTCGTCGGTGCCGCGCTCCTCTCCTCGATGAAGCCCGGCGCCACGCTGGTCAACTGCGCCCGCGCCGGCATCCTCGACGAGGAGGCCCTCCGCGCCGCCAAGGCCCAAAACCCCACGCTGCGCTTCCTCAACGACGTCTATCCCAAGGATGCCGAGGGCCCGAAGTCCGTCGCCGACGTGGCCGACATCATGCTGCCGCACCTGGGCGCCTCGACGCGCGAGGCGAACCGCAAGGCCGCCGAGCTGGCCGCGCGCGAGCTGATCGACCGCGACGACAAGGGCATCACCGCCGCCGTCGTCAACCGCGACATCCCGGCGGGCCTCGACCCCGCCTACGCGCACCTGGCGAACATCGTCGCGCGCCTCTGCCGCGCGCTGCTGGGCAAGGCCAGCCCGCGCCTCGTCGAAGCCCGCGCCTATGGCGAGCTCAAGCCCTTCGCCGACTGGCTCCTCACGCCCGTCGCCGCCGCGCTGGCCCCCGACTACGACACGTCGCTCGACCGCCGCCGCACGCTCGCCTTCCTGGCCGACAAGGGCATCGACTACCTCGACCGTCCCGTCGACGAAACCAAGAAATACACCTCCTCCTTCACCCTCGACATCACCGCCAACACCGACCCGCGCACCCTCGCCCGGGCTTCCGTCCGCGGCACCGTCGAGGAAGGCAACCTCCTCATCTCGCGCATCAACGACTTCGACAAGCTCTACGTCGAGCCCGCCGGCAACTTCGTCGCCTTCACCTACGACGACCGCCCCGGCGTCCTTGGGCGCATCGCCGCCGCCATCGCCGACGCCGGCATCAACATCGAGGACGTCCGCAACCCCCACAACCCCGCCGACAACACCTCCCTCGCCCTCCTCCGCCTTGGCGCGCCGGCCACCGACGAGCTCGTCGCGCTCGTCGCCGGCCTCATCCAGGCGCGCCACGCCCTGCACATCGAGTTCTAGGAGCCGGCGGTCATGATGGAGTGGTGGCAAGCGTTGGCGCTGGGCATCGTCCAGGGGCTCACCGAGTTCCTGCCGGTCAGCAGCAGCGGGCACCTGATGATCGTCCGCGAAACCCTCGGCGTCGACGCGGAAGGCTTCCTCGACTTCACCGTGGCGGTCCACTGCGCGACCGTCCTGAGCACGCTCGTCGTCTTCCGCGCCCTCGTCGCCAAGCTCTTCCGGGGCGTCTTCCGGCGGGGATGGAACGACGAAAAGGACTACGTCGGCAAGCTGCTCGTCTCGATGATCCCGGTGCTGGTGGTCGGGCTCTTCTTCAAGGACCAGGTCGAACGCCTCTTTGGCGAAAGCCTGGTCCTGACGGGCGCGGGGCTGCTGGCCACCGCCGTGCTGCTGGTGGCGAGCGACCTCGCCCCGGCGCGTCAGGGCGGCGCCGCCCGCAACGGCATCGGCTGGGGGGCCGCGTTCGTGACGGGCGTCGGGCAGGCGTTCGCGGTGGCGCCGGGCCTCTCGCGCTCGGGCACGACCATCTCGGCGGGCCTGCTGACCGGCGTCAAGAGGGACATCATGGCGGGCTTCAGCTTCCTGATGGTCCTGGCGCCGATCCTGGGCGAACAGCTCCTGGAGCTCCTGGAAAGGGCCTCCGCCCCGGAAGGCGCGGCCGGGTGCGACGGGACGGCCCTGGCGCTGGGCTTTGCCGGGGCGTTCCTCACGGGCATCCTGGCGTGCAAGACGATGGTCGCCCTGGTCAGGCGCGCCCGCATGAAATGGTTCGCCCTCTACTGCGCGGTGCTTGGCGCGGCCGTGCTGGGATGGGGCCTCCGCGGCTGACCGCGGAAGGGCCTGGGCCGATGGACGCCATCCTCCGCCACCTCTTCGCGCTCCAGGACCCCGCCTGCCGCCGGCGCGAGGACTACCGCCTCTTCCAGGCGCGCATCCTCTGCGTCCCCGCCGACGGCATCATCGGCGTCCGCACGCCCGCCCTCCGCGCCTACGCCAAGGAGCTCGAAGGCACGCCCGCCGCCGAGCGCTTCCTCCGCCGCCTCCCCCACCGCTACCACGAGGAAAAGCAGCTCCACGCCTATCTCATCGGCCAGTGCCGCGACTTCGACACCGTCATCGCGCGCCTCGATGCCTTCCTGCCGCACGTCGACAACTGGGCCACCTGCGACTCGATGAACGCCCGCGTCTTCCGCCGCCGCCTCCCCGACCTCCTGCCGCACCTCCGCGCCTGGCTCGCCTCCCCCCTCCCCTTTACCCGCCGCTACGCCATGGAGCAGCTCATGTGCTGCGCCCTCGACGCCCCCGCCTTCCGCCCCGAATACCTCGACTGGGTCGCCGCCGACCGCTCCGAGCCCTACTACGTCCGCATGATGGTCGCCTGGTTCTTCGCCACCGCCCTCGCCAAGCAGTGGGACGCCGCCCTCCCGTTCCTCCGCGACCGCCGCCTCCCCCCCTGGGCCCACGCCAAGGCCATCCAGAAGGCCTGCGAAAGCTTCCGCATCCCCCCCGCCCGCAAGGCCTGCCTCAGGACCCTCCGCTAAAACACGTTTCCATTCATTGGAAACCTGTTTGGGCACCCGCCGAGGCAGGCGGTTTGGGGGGCGCCAAATCCTGGACACTCTCGGACCTTTCCTGGACGGAGTGGCTCGGACAAGCCGACTCCGATTTTTGAGTTGGCCTTCCTTTCCCAATATCTTATGGATTTGTCGCGGAGTCCGCGGAGCCCATGTTTCCTCGCCGCGGTGGAAGCCGGGCCATCCGGGGACTCGAACCGAATGGATGTTCGAGCCCAAGACGACGATTCCCTCCCCAAATCCGGACACATGGGCCGCCGCTTCGTCCATGACGGCCCCGATGCCCTCGGCTCCGTCGCCGCCCTCACCGGCCCCGACGGCCACGTCACCCAGACCTACGCCTACACCGCCTTTGGCACCCTCCGCCACCAACCCGGCCCCGACCTCAACCGCGTCACCTACACCGCCCGCGAACACCTCGGCGATTCCCAAGGGTGGATGTACTACCGGCATCGGGTTTACAGCCCAGGCCTTGGGCGGTTTACATCTGCCGGTCCGTTGGAATTTGTCGATGGCGTCAATCCATGGATTTATACGTTCGGGAATCCAATTACATATATTCAGATGCCTGGGGCTTGGATTCCACGTGTCCTTTGCTACAGTGGTTTCATGAAGGGGATGTCTACAATGCTGACAATAGGCCAGTCCGGGTGATTTCAAGCAATAATGGGAAACGGTTTGAGTGGATGGTTCCTCCTCATCAGTGGGCATCTCATAACGAATATGGCATTCGCGATATCGATGGCGTTCATGAAGGTGATAAAGTCATTAAACTAAATGGGCGCTTGGGGTATTGGATCCATTTGCCAAAAGAATGCGGCCCTGACGATTATTCTGGCGTGATCGGCTGGGTGTTTCGAGGTGGTCCACTTTCGCCGATTGTTGATCCTGACGGAGAATTTGGGCCGTTGCAGGCAGAGCCTGTTGGCGTTGGGCATCCCTCCTGTTCACCAAAAACAAATGGTGGAATATGAACCTAAATTCCTCCTTTGGATTGTTGTCGGGGGGATGAGGGGGCGGCGGCGGGCGGATGGAGGGGCCTCTTTCATTCGCTTCCGTTGCGGATTCGCAAAATCGTCGAATTCCATTCCCCATCCCTACCCCATTCGGCAGGGCCCGATCTCCGCGCGGGCCGCATTCGGCAAAGATTGCGGCCGCGCAAGGCCATCAAATGGGAGGCCAAGGGCTGGCATTCGGGGGGATGGAGCTTCCACGGTTATTGCAGGCCGCCCGGAGGTCGGCCCCTGCCGGACATCCGACGAGAACGACATCGGGCAATCGGGATGTTCCCGGCGACCTGCCGGCTTCCCGTCCGGTGTCCGTTATTCTGGCAAACTGCGGTTTTTCGCCCGTTCCGAAATCCGGCCTTGCGCGCGTGTGCGTGTGCGTGATAGGATTCCCGGACCGATTTCAAGCAGAACGAAAGAGACGACCATGAGCGATTCCGAAACCCCCATCCCCGCCCCCGAGGCCGAACCGGCCAAGCGCCAGCCCGCCGACGCCGCCAGCTACGACGGCTCCAAGATCCAGGTCCTCGAAGGCCTCGAAGCCGTCCGCAAGCGGCCCGCGATGTATATCGGCGACACCTTCCAGCGCGGCCTGCACCACTGCGTCTACGAAGTCGTCGACAACTCCATCGACGAAGCCCTCGCCGGCTTCTGCGACCGCATCCAGGTGCAGCTCCATCTTGACGGCTCCATCACCGTCCGCGACAACGGCCGCGGCATCCCCGTCGACATGCATCCCAAGCTCCACAAGCCCGCCGTCGAGGTCGCCCTCACGGTCCTGCACGCCGGCGGCAAGTTCGACCACGGCAGCTACAAGGTCTCCGGCGGCCTCCACGGCGTCGGCGTCAGCTGCGTCAACGCGCTCAGCGAATGGATGACCGTCGAGGTCCACCGCGACGGCCAGATCCACCGCATCGGCTTCGCGCGCGGCGTCACGACCGAGCCGCTCAAGGTCGTCGGTTCCTGCGACGACCGCGGCACCGTCGTCACCTGGTTCCCCGACGCCCAGATCTTCAGCACGATCGAATACTCCTGGGACATCCTTGCCGCCCGCCTCCGCGAGCTGGCCTTCCTCAACAAGGGCATCCGCATCGAGTTCTCGCAGGAGCAGGCCGACGGCAGCCTCCGCGAGGAAGTCTTCCACTACGAGGGCGGCATCCGCGAGTTCATCGCGCACCTCAACGAGAACAAGACCCTCCTCCACGACGACGTCATCTACTTCGAGAAGGAGCAGGACGGCGTCACCGCCGAGATCGCCATGCAATACAACGACGGCTACTCCGAGACCGTCCTGAGCTACGCCAACAACATCAACACCATCGAGGGCGGCACCCACCTCAGCGGCTTCCGCAGCGCCCTGACCCGCGTCGTCAACACCTACGGCAAGGCCAACAAGATCTTCAAGGACTCCGACCCCGCCATGTCCGGCGAGGACATCCGCGAAGGCCTCGTCGCCGTCATCTCCGTCAAGGTCCCCGACCCGCAGTTCGAGGGGCAGACCAAGACCAAGCTGGGCAACAGCGAGGTCGAAGGCATCGTCTCCAGCATCGTCAACGACGCCCTGGCCACCTTCTGCGAGGAAAACCCCGCCGTCGCCCGCAAGGTCGTCGAGAAGGGCGTCCTGGCCTCCCGCGCCCGCGAAGCCGCCCGCAAGGCCCGCGACCTCACCCGCCGCAAGGGCGCGCTCGACAGCGGCAACCTCCCCGGCAAGCTTGCCGACTGCTCCGAGAAGGACCCCGCGCTCTGCGAGCTCTTCATCGTCGAGGGCGATTCCGCCGGCGGCTCGGCCAAGACGGGGCGCAACCGCCGCTTCCAGGCCATCCTGCCCCTTCGCGGCAAGATCCTCAACGTCGAGAAGGCGCGCCTGGACCGCATGCTCGGCTCGGACGTCATCCGCACGATGATCACCGCCATCGGCGCGGGCATCGGGCGCGACGAGTTCAACATCGACAAGGTCCGCTACCACAAGATCATCATCATGACCGATGCCGACGTCGACGGTGCGCACATCCGCACCCTCCTGCTCACCTTCTTCTACCGCCAGATGCCCGAGCTGATCGACCGCGGCTACGTCTACATCGCCCAGCCGCCCCTCTACAAGGTCACCCGCAAGAAGGAGGCCCACTACGTCGAGGACGACCGCCACCTCTCCCAGATCCTCGTCCGCTTCGGCATCGAGGACGTCGCCCTCTTCCGCGCCGGCGCCGACGTCCCCGCCGTCCCCGCCGACGCCATGCCCGCCCTTCTCGACGCCCTCGAGGAGCTCGAAGCGGCCTTCGACGCCCTCCGGCGCAAGTCCGTCGAGCCCGCCGCCTACCTCGCCCGCTACACCGCCGAGACTCCCGACCTGCCCCGCTTCCGCGTCCGCATCCTCGCGCCCGGCGCCAAGCCCGAGGACGCCGAAATCCACCTCGTCTACACCGACGACGAGCTCCAGGCCCTCCGCGACCAGACCGCCGCCCGCTTCGGCACCGAGCCCACCCCCGAGCAGTTCCACTTCGACGAGCTCCGGTCCGGCCCGAACGTCCTCCGGCAGCTGGCCGCCATCGCCGCCCTCGGCCTCGACCCGCGCGGCATCCTGCCCTCCGGCGACTCCGGCCTCGAGACCGAAGTCGACGGCGCCCGCACGCCCGTCCGCGCCCTCGGCGACGTCCTCCAGCTTGTCCGCGAGGTCGGCCGCCGCGGCCTGGCCATCCAGCGCTACAAGGGCCTCGGCGAAATGAACCCCGAGCAGCTCTGGGAGACCACCCTGGAGCCGACCCGCCGCATCCTCGTCCGCGTCAAGATGGAAGACGCCATCGAGGCCGACAAGACCTTCACCATGCTCATGGGCGACGAGGTCGAGCCCCGCCGCCGCTTCATCGAGGAAAACGCCACCTTCGCCAACCTCGACGTCTAGCCCGCCCGCCTTTAAAAACTTTAAAAAGCACCGAAAGGACACAGAAAACATGAAAAAGACCCTGACCTTCCTCCTGGCCGGCGCCCTTGCGCTCGCCCTTCTCGCCCCCGCCGCCTCCGCCACGGGCCTCCGCCTCGGCTTCGCCTACTGGGATGCCGGCGATGTCTCCGACGTCATCGACGACCCGCTGCTGGGCGCCGAAGCCGCCTTCGCCATCCCCGTCTCGCAGTATCTCGACCTCGAGCTGCGCTTCGGCTGCCTCGGCATGTCGGAATCCGAAAGCCAGCGCATCGACAACCGCTACATCGACGCCGACTACGACATGATCGTCGTCCCCGTCGAGGCCGGCCTGGCCATCGACGTCCCGCTCTACAACGGCGCCCCCATCCACGTCTTCGGCGGCGGCGGCATCGGCTGGTACTTCTTCCAGCACGAGCTGACCATCGAGGAAGGCCAGCGCCACAGCCGCTACTACGAGGAGTGGAGCTGGGACGAGAACGATTCGACCTTCGGCGCCTATGCCGCCGCCGGCGTCCGCCTGATCCTCGGCGAGAACGTCTCCCTCTACGGCCAGGCCCAGTACCGCTGGCTCTTCGACGAAATCGACCTTGTCTCCGAAGCCGCCAACGGCAAGGACATCGAAGACAGCGCCTTCCTCGGCCTCGACCCCTCCGGCTTCTGCTTCTCCGCCGGCATCGCCTTCAACTTCTAGCGCCGCATCCGGCAA
The DNA here is from genome assembly GCA_045627965.1 of Kiritimatiellia bacterium. Classification (GTDB taxonomy): domain Bacteria; phylum Verrucomicrobiota; class Kiritimatiellia; order CAIQIC01; family Lenti-01; genus RGIG3636. The sequence continues at coordinate 8,667 of JAZQOP010000255.1, forward strand.
CGGCGGGCGCGCGAGGATCCCCTCCGCGCCCGCCCCGTTTCGGCCTCCCGCTTCCCGTCCGCGACCTCATGTCCAAGTTCTTCCAGAACCTCTGGCGCTACCGCCGCTACGCCCTGCGCAGCGCACGCGCCGAGCTGCGCTCCGAGGTCGCCGACAGCTATCTCAACTGGCTCTGGTGGGTCATCGAGCCGCTGTGCTTCATGGCCGTCTACACCTTCGTCTTCGGCTACCTCTTCCGCCGCGGCCAGCCCCACTTCGCCTCCTTCGTCTTCATCGGCCTCACCCTCTGGGAGTTCTTCAACCGGATGCTCTCCGGCTCCGTCCGCCTCCTCGCCGACCACCGCGAGCTTGTCACCAAGGTCTACATCCCCAAATACGTCCTGCTCGCGGCCAAGTCCCTGACCTACCTCTTCAAGATGGGCATCTCCCTCCTTCTCGCCCTCGGGCTGATGGCCGCCCAGGGCGTCCCCTTCTCCGCCCACATCCTCTGGCTCTTCCCGATCCTTCTCGTCCTCTACGTCGTCGCCTTCGCCCTGGGCATGTTCCTGATGCACCTCGGAGTCCTCTTCTCCGACATGCAGAAGCTCATCGGCATCCTCATGCGCGTCCTTTTCTATCTCTCCGGCGTCTTCTACAACATCCGCCTCCTTGCCGGCCACTTCTACGAAGGCAAGCTCGCCTTCTGGATGATCCGCGCGAACCCCGCCGCCTTCTGCATGGACGAGGCCCGCAAGGTCATGCTCGAAGGCCGCGCCCCCTCCTTCGAGGGCCTGGCCACCTGGCTCGTCGCGGGCCTCCTCCTGCTTGCCCTCGGCGCCGCCCTCGTCCATCGCAACGAAAACACCTACGCCAAGATCATCTAGCCATGGACGCCCCCTCCCACGCCGTTTCCCCCTCCCCTGCCCGCGCCGCAGCGCCCGCCATCACCGTCCGCGACCTCGCCATCTGCTACCGCGGCCTCGTCAAGTCCACCCTCCGCTCCTCCTGGACCTCGCTTTTCCGCAAGGTCGAAAGCTTCAGGGCCGTCGACGGCGTCTCCTTCGACGTCCCCGAGGGCGAGATCATGGGCATCATCGGCCGCAACGGCGCCGGCAAGTCCACGCTCCTGCGCGCCATGGCAGGCGTCTTCTCCCCCGACGCCGGCACCATCGACCTCCACGGCCGCTCCGTCTCCCTCCTCTCCATCGGCGTCGGCTTCAACAAGAAGCTTTCCGGGCGCGAGAACATCTACCTTTCCGGCCTCCTCCTCGGCTACTCCGAGGCCGACGTCCGCGCCCGCGAGGCCGAGATCGTCGACTTCTCCGAGCTCGGCCCCTTCATCGACCGGCCCGTCCGCACCTACTCCTCCGGCATGTATTCCAAGCTCGCCTTCGCCATCACCTCCACCCTCGAGACCGACATCACCCTCATCGACGAGGTCCTCGCCGTCGGCGACGCCCAGTTCCGCGCCAAGTCCTACGCCCGCATGAAGCGCCTCATCGGCGACGCCCGCCGCACCGTCCTCATCGTCTCCCACAACGCCGCCACCATCCGCAAGCTCTGCACCTCCGCCCTCTGGCTCGACCACGGCCGCGTCGTCGAAATCGGCCCCGCCGCCGACGTCCTCGACCGCTTCGAAGCCTCCATGGGCCTGGGCAGGGCCGACACCGCCGCCCTCTGAAGCCCGCCCCCCGACGCACCCGACCGCCACCAGGAGCCCTCGCATGAAACGAATCCTCACCTACGGCACCTTCGACCTCCTCCACTACGGGCACATCCGCCTCCTCCAGCGCGCCAAGGCCCTGGGCGACTACCTCGTCGTCGCCCTTTCCACCGACGAGTTCAACGCCTCCAAGGGCAAGAAGGCCTACTACCCCTACGAAACCCGCAAGCAGATGCTCGAGGCCATCCGCTACGTCGACCTCGTCATCCCCGAGGAAAACTGGGAGCAGAAGGTCGCCGACGTGAAGACCTACCACATCGACACCGTCGTCATGGGCTCCGACTGGGCCGATTCCCCGCGCTTCGACTACCTCCGCGAGCACTGCGAGCTCGTCTACCTCCCCCGCACCGAAGGCATCTCCACCACCCAGGTCAAGGCCGACCTCGGCAAATAGGCCCCGCCCGACGACGCCCTCCGCCCTCCGTCCCCCGCCCCCATGAAACGGCTCTTCGACATCCTCATCTCCGCGACGATGCTGGCCGTCCTCGCCCCCCTCTTCCTCCTCCTCTACCTCCTCGTCCGCCTCTTCCTCGGCGCCCCCGCCTTCTTCCGCCAGCGCCGCATCGGCCTCCGCGGAAAGGAGTTCGACCTCGTCAAGTTCCGCACCATGACCGGCGCCCGCGACCCCGCCACCGGCGCCCTCCTCCCCGATGCCGCCCGCACCACCGCCTTCGGCCGCTTCCTCCGCGCCACCTCGCTCGACGAGCTTCCCGAGCTCCTGAACGTCCTCGGCGGCAGCATGTCCCTCGTCGGCCCGCGCCCCCTCGACGCCAAGGCCCGCGACCGCTTCTCCGACGCCGCCTTCCACCGCCACGACGTCCTCCCCGGCGTCACCGGATGGGCCCAGATCCACGGCCGCAACGCCATCACCTGGGACCGCCGCAACGAGCTCGACCTCTGGTATGTCCAGCACCACTCCCTCCTGCTCGACCTCCGCATCCTCCTGCGCACCATCTGGGTCGTTGTCGGCGGCGCGGGCATCGACGCCCGGCCCGGTGGCACGACCGCGAGCGGGAAAACCGCCCACCCGGCCCCCATCGCCGGCATCGCGCTCCCGGCCGCGCCGCATCCCGACGCCCTGCGCGGCCATTCCGCCAACGCGCCCGGGCGGCCGATCCCCTTCTGGCGGCGCGTCCTGGTCGTCGCCATCCACGTCGCCGTCGACGCGCTCCTGCTGCTCGCCGCCTTCTACATCGCCTACCAGCTCCGCCTCGACTTCCGCTACCACCTCTCCACCCGCTGGCCGCTCTTCTGGCCGCACGCGCGCTTCACCGTCGGGCTTCCGATCCTGTCGCTCGCGCTCTTCGGCGCCTACCGTTCTGTCTGGCGCTACTTCGGCCTCCTCGACATCCCCCGCATGCTGCTGGCCTTCACCGCCTCCGGCGCGGGCCTGGCCCTCTGGCGCCACCTTGCTGGGCGCGCCGCCCCCGCCTATTCCGTCGCCATCCTCGCCTCGCTCATCGGCCTCTGGCTCGCCGTCGGCATCCGTCTCATCCGCCGCCACCTCCACGAGCGCCGCGGCGCCCACGCCGACGCACGCCGGACGCCCCGCCGCCACGTCCTCGTCCTGGGCACCTCCGCCCGCGCCGTCCAGGTTGCCAAGGACACCGCGCGCGGCGGCGACGTCGTCGTCGGCTTCCTCTCCTCCGACCCCGCGCGCGTCGGCCTCCACCTCGCCGACGCCCCCGTCCTCGGCACCTTCGACCAGTGGGCCTCCGTCTGCTACGAGCACCGCGTCGACGACATCCTCGTCGCCCTTTCCGACGTCTCCGCGCCCGCGACCGCCGACGCCCTTGCCGACCTCAACCACCGCCTCCAGTCCCCCGCCCCCGAAGCCCAGGCCATCCGCGCCCTCCTCGCGCGCCTCCCCGACCCCGACGCCCCCTAGCGCACCATGACCCTCCTCTTCGCCTTCCTTCTCGCCGCGCTGACATTCCTCCCGCTCCTGCTCTTCGCCGTCCTGCTCCTCCGGGCCCTGGCGCCCCTCCACCGGGCCCTTGTCCTGCTCCTGGCGCTGGCCGCCGCCGTCTTCCTCTTTGCGCGCCCCCACCACGAAATCTTCACCGGCCTCGACAATTCCGCCTACCGCCTCGCCGCCGAAGCCTTTGCCGCCGGCCGCCCCCTTCGCGCCCCCGACGCCGTCCTGGCCACCGTCCCGCCCGACGACCGCGCCGCCTTCCTCTACACCGGCGGCCGCGAACCCACGCGCGACACCGTCTTCCGCCTCGCCAGCCTCTCCGACCCCGCCCGCCCGCCGGCCACGCGCCCCTGGTTCCTGCCGACGCCATCGCTCCTGGGCATGGCCGCCGTCCGCCTGCACCTGCCCGTCACCGCGCCATCGGCGCTGCTGGGCGCGCTCCTGGCCTGCATCCTGATGGCCGCTGCCGCGCGCATCGGGCGCCTGCCCGGGCTCCTCCTGGCGGCGGGGCTCCTCCTGGCCACGCCGCTCCCGGCCTTCTTCTTCCGCGGCTTCTACGCCGAAGCCTTCGGCACCGCCCTCGTCGCCGCCGCCATCGCCTACGCCCTGGCCGCGCGCCACGCCCCGGACGCCCTGCCCCCCCTGCGCCTGCTCGTCACCTTCCTCCTTGTCTTCCCGCTGGCCTTCCACCGGTCCGCGGCGCTCCTGGGCGTCCTATGCCTCTTCGTCCTGCTGGCCATCGGCGACAGCCGCCGTCCCATGCGCAACGCCCTCCTTGGCGCCCTCCTGGGCGCCCTTCCGCCCCTCTACATCATTGCCTTCGTCACGCGCCCCTACGGCGCCAGCCTCCTGGACCGCACCCATCCCTTCCTGGCGGCGCTCGTCCCGGCGACCCTCCTGGCCGCGCTCGTCCTCGCCGCCGCGCTCCGTCTTCCGGCGCTCCGCCGCCGCCTTGCCGCCCGGCCGCGCCTGCTGGCCATCCTGCTGGCGGCCGCGCTTTTGGCGCTCCTCCTGCTCCCCCCCTGCATGCCCCGGGAAAGCCCCTTGCACCAAGGCTTCCTCCGGCTTCTCGACGCCGTCCCCGGCCCCGCCCTCGCCGTACTGGCGCTCCTGCTCCTGGCCGCCCCGCTCCCCGCCATCCTGCGTCCGACGCGCCGCAACCTCCTGCCCCTGGCCCTTCTCGGATGCGTCGCCCTCTCCGCGCTGGCGGCCTGCCACCTCCTCGGCCGCGAAATCCCGGCCGGCCCCTGGTCCTACCGCCGCCTCCTTCCGCCCCTCCTGCCGCTCTGCGCCATCCTGCCCGCCACCGCCGCCGCGCCGCTCGCCGGCACCCCGGCACCGCGCCGCCTGCCCGCGCCCCTGGGCCTCCTGGCCGCCCTGCCGGCCGTCGTCCTGGCCCTCCTCCTCGCGCTCGGCCCCGTCCTCCGCCCCTACCCCTACGCCGCCC
>JAZQOP010000256.1:0-11631 GCA_045627965.1 Kiritimatiellia bacterium
TTCGACCACTTCGCCCCCGCAAAAAGCTAAACGTTTTCGCAAACGCCCCCCATTTTGTTTGACGCGAAGGAAAAAAAAGGCGAGGATTCCCGGACGCGGTTTTGTATCAACCCCAACTAAGGAATACCACAGTGCAAACGAAAATCATCTCGAAGATCAACAAGAAGGTCCTGGAGCGCTCCATCGCCCGCGCCAAGGAGCGCGGCGTCATCCTGCCGACGTTCGCCCAGCAGAAGGATCCCCGGAAGATCCCCGCGAAAATCCAGGCCAAGCTCAAGAAGATCGGCCTCCAGGACGTCAACCCCCTGAACCTCTTCCGCATCAACTGGTTTAACGATCCGAAGTCCGGCCTCTTCAACGACGGCAACTTCATCGAGTTCCCTAGCGAGCTGACCGGCGTCTCCGCCCGCCTCGTCGGCCTCGCCGGCCGCTACTTCCCCACTGGCGCCCACAAGGTCGGCGCCGCCTACGGCTGCCTCGTCCCCCGCCTCGTCAGCGGCAACTTCGACCCCACCGTCCAGAAGGCCGTCTGGCCCTCCACCGGCAACTACTGCCGCGGCGGCGCCTACGACTGCGCCCTCCTCGCATGCCCTGCCATCGCCATCCTCCCCGAAGGCATGAGCAAGGAACGCTTCCAGTGGCTCCGCTCCATCAACACCGATGAAATCATCGCCACCCCCGGCACCGAGTCCAACGTCAAGGAAATCTACGACATGTGCTGGAAGCTCCGCGCCGAGCGCGGCGACAAGATCGTCATCTTCAACCAGTTCGAGGAGTTCGGCAACTCCATCTGGCACTACAACATGACCGGCTCCGCCATCGAGAGGATCTACAACAAGTTCTTCAAGAAGCCCAACAGCCGCCTCAGCGCCTACATCAGCGCCACCGGCAGCGCCGGCACCATCGCCGCCGGCGACTTCCTCCGCACCCAGCACCCCGACATCCGCGTCGTCGCCTGCGAAGCCGCCCAGTGCCCCACCCTCTACCAGTGCGGCTTCGGCGCCCACCGCATCGAAGGCATCGGCGACAAGCACATCCCGTGGGTCCACAACGTCCGCAACACCAACGCCGTCAGCGCCATCGACGACGAGCAGGTCATGCAGCTCCTCCGCCTCTTCAACGAGGACGCCGGCAAGGCCTACCTCGCCAAGGCCGGCCTCAAGCCCGAGTACATCGAAAGCCTCAAGGCCGTCGGCATCTCCGGCATGTGCAACCTCGTCAGCGCCATCAAGACCGCCAAGTACTACGACATGGACGGCCGCGATGTCATCTTCTTCCCCCTCACCGACTCCATGGACCTCTACGCCAGCCGCATCGCCGAAATGCGCGCCGAGGAAGGCAAGTTCACCGCCGAGTCCGCCGCCCGCACCTACGGCCAGTGGCTCGCCGGATGCACCCCCGACACCTTCCGCGAGCTCAGCTACTTCGACCAGAAGCAGATCCACCAGTTCAAGTACTTCACCTGGGTCGAGCAGCAGGGCAAGACCAGCGACGAACTCCGCGAACTCTGGGACCCCGACTTCTGGAAGGAGCTCTTCGACGAGTCGCAGGTCAAGCAGTGGGACAAGCTCATCGACCAGTTCAACGCGGCGACGGGCCTGCTCAAGTCGCTGTAAGGCGCCTCGGCAATCCCACCCCAACGGAGCGGCCCCCGCGGCCGCTCCTTTTTTGCACCCAGGCGGAACATTGGAAGATTGCGCGTTTATTGCCAAGGGGGCTCCGTCCTCCGCTTCTACTCGCCTTTCCCGTCTTCTGCCTCGCGTTCCCCCCTGGGCCTCTTGTCACTCCGTCACTCAGTCACTCCGTCATTCCATCCCATTCGGCTTCCCATGCGCGGCCGCAACACTTGCCGAATGCGGCCCGCTCGGAGACCGGGCCCTACCGAAACCCGCCCCCATGCCGCGCATCATTCGGGAACCCTGCGGCCACCCGCATGGAAGCCGAATGAACGCAACCGTCAAGACATCCCGGTAGGGGCCGCTCTCCGAGCGGCCCGCAACGGAATTCAAAGCCGCCTCTGACCGAAAATGAACCAGGGGGACGACCATTCGGCCCCCATGCGCTTGCCGAATGCGGCCCGCTCGGAGACCGGGCCCTGCCGAGCCGCCGTAATTTGTCGCGATTCCGTTGTGGGACGTGAGACGCGAGACGGGCTGGAATGCCGTCTGCGACGACAAAAAACGCCGAAATCCTTCGGGAATTCGGCGGAAATACAAAAATGGCGTACCTAGCAGGAGTCGAACCTGCAACCTTCTGATCCGTAGTCAGATGCTCTATCCAATTGAGCTATAGGTACGCAAGACGGAGCGTCTTATACTCTCGCTTTTTCCCCATTGCAACATCTTTTTTCCATTTTTTGAAAAAATTCCGCCTGGCGCTTTTCCTGCCCCCCAAAAAACGCCCCATTCGACCTTCATCGGTGGACGGACGAAAAAAAGTGCGTCCCCATGTCAGAAGGGGAGGGGCGGACGTGTATATCTATCATGGATGCCGAATTGGAGGCATCCGATGAGAGCCAGGAACGGACCAAGGAGGACACGGAATTTAAGTCGGAGAGGTGCACGGCGGTGCGGATCGTCGGGGCGTGGCGCGTTTTTGCGCTTGCCCCCCCGGGCCGTTCCCGCTACGATTGGCTACGCCAAGCCGATACGGGGCCCATGCCCCGGATCGACGACGCAGACAATCGATTTGCTTCTCGCAAATCCAACGCTTCTGGGAAATCTGGTCCATTTCCATTCCGAACGCTGGTGCGAGGTGCATGCAAGTGCACCTCTCCGCTGATTTTCGGAATAGGCCCGACCAGAGCCTCCCAGGAGAATCTCCGGAGAGGCTTTTTGTCGGCCCTGGGCGCCCCTCCGCCAACATCCCGCAGGGCCGGAGACAGCACGTATGGCAGCCATCGACAAAAAAAGCCTGGGCAGAAGAAGGCCAACCGCCTTCCGCGAGGATAGCGCATGGAAGGGGTGTGACGCATGATCTGTCCGAAATGCAAGCGCGAGATGCTGGATGGGGAAACGGTCTGTCCGTCTTGCGGCGCAACGGCGGGGCCCGCATCCCATCAAGCGGGGGAAAAGGACTCGCACGGGGGCTGGCTGGCAGAGCTGCTGGGATTGCTTTTGGCCGTGGGGGGCGTTTGGTGGATATGCTCGACGTTCTGGGATATAAAACTCGGGGGCAAATCCATTGTCTTTTGGGTGGCGGTTCCGTTGTACATGTGTTTCAAGAAGTGGTCAGGGAAAGAATAGGAGGAAACGATGATGGGCTTGATTGTTGTGATCTTGTTGTTCGGCGTGCTTTGGCGGACAAACCCGGAGTATGATGCGCATTTGAGGAAATTTAGAGAAGGAAAGGGATTTGTTGCTCTCATCAAGACTTTGGATGTGGATTTTCATCGAATCAACTGTGGGGTGTTCTCTGTCGGTGAAGCGGACGGGGAAATGGTGACGTTCGGAATCCTGGGACAAGTGTTTTGGACATGCGAGTGAGCTAGGCGCAAACAGGGCGTGCAGTTCGAATTGAGGGAAAGGCTAGAATGAGCCAGATGAATTGTTCGAAATGCAAGCAAGCCATTCCTGACGAGGCTTCATTTTGTCCTTATTGCGGCACGAGGGGTGCCGCCTCCCTGCAAGGGGTCCCATATTGCTAAAACGTCGGGACATTCGTGCTCATGCTTCGGCGCTTAAGGATTCGCGCGATGAAGTCAGCCTGAAAGTGTTTGGGTTGCAAGCGGCGGCGATTGTTTTGGGGCTAACCGGTGTCATTCTCACCATTATGTCCATTCATTTTTGTGGCGTTGGTGGAACTCCATTTCTGGGCGGAGCATGGATCTTGAACAAGAGGGCCAAGGAGATGCTGAAGGAGCGATCGTGATTGACATTCATGTTGAACGTACAATTGCTTGAGAAAGGAACGGGGATGAAGCAGGGAATGCGGAATATGCAGGGGATGCCGGACGACAACCAAGTCGGTGGGCAAAGCCAAGGGGAAAGGGCTTATGCTAAACGCGAGCTTGGATGTCCGTGGGCTGGGGCCTTCCAAAATGCCGGGGATCGGGTTTTATTGCAGAAGATCGAGGCGTGGCCGATTTTCCCTAAAATTGTCGGATGGGCTGTCGATCGGGAGAGAGAAGAATTGGAGGCAGCAAGAGCGGGGGATGCCATTGCGGTTACGCACAAAAGCATGCCTTCGCAGGCAGAGCTTTTTGAGCAGGCATGCCATGCCTTGAATTGGAATTCCACAGAAACCCACTTCTTTGTTTACTATGACCCACATTTGAATGCCTTTACCACGGGGAGCAAGGAGCCTGTGGTTATGGCGACGAGTGCCCTTGTTGACGAATTGTCGCCAGAGGAGCTGTTGTTCGTTTTGGGACATGAACTCGGACATTACCTTTGTGGGCATTGTCGTTGCCAGACCCTTGCCCGTTATGCGATGGGGGCGACCGCCTTCGCGGCGGAGGCTTCACTGGGTATCGCCGGGCTGGGGATTATTTCTCGTCCATTGCTTTTGGGGTGGAGCCGCCAAGCGGAATTCAGTGCCGATCGGGCGGGATTGCTCGCCTGCCAAAATTTTGAGGCTGCTAGTGCCGTATACATGAAACTGGCGGGGGCACCTAAAGATATGAACAGGGCGGATACTCCAAGCGACATTTTGCGTTCGCTGAGCAGCGTTTATGTGCAAAAGCGAAGGAATGCGGGTGTGCTTTTGCGATTGAAGGAAGAGATACATCGCAGTTTTACGGCGACCCATCCACGTGTTATTGAACGTTTCATGGACTTGGATGAATGGCATGAGATGGGTATGTACGCCCTCCTAAAAGAGGCAACTTTGGCTGAGCGCACGGACATCGCCAATGCGGTGCGCGACGATCCACTGTGGGGCGAGTGCCTGCTGGCTGTTACAAGTTCTCTCGCTAGTTATTTTTCTCAAGGTGGGTTGCCGGAGCAGGAGGCTCGTCTTTTGCTCCTTAAAGCCATTTTGCTCGGACAAAGCTTGCAAGGAACGGAGCTGGGGCATGCATTGCAAATCAAATTGTCCGTTGAAGAGATTGATGGCGAGAACCTTTCGTATGCGGCATCTGTATTGCTGATGTCGACGGGGGCGACTATGTGCAAAAGGATTGTATTGGATATTCATTATCCCCGCAGCAGGGATTCCGCCCCCAAAGGGGTCCGGGATCGTTTGACGCGGGAAAGATGCCAAAAAATCGAAGCTCTGCTTTATTCCGTTCAGTGATCTGCTTGACAAGACAACAATCAAACTAGAAGGTATGCCATGATTACAATCATTACAATTCTAACAGTCATCGGCGTCGCGGCAGCGCTAGTCGCCTTTTGGCCGCACATCTTAAAGTTCTTAAATGGGCCATTGCGTGATTTTGCCGCCAAAATATGCGGGAAGGCCGTAGAAGATGGGAACTGGTGGTATGTTAATTTCATTTGTTGGCTAGACGGCAAGCTTTCATTTGTCCGACGGGCGGCAAAGGCGCTTTGCGAGAAGTTCAAGCAGCTTGTCTTGAGAAGCAAGACGATTTATCAGAAAGATGAGAGTGGACATTATGTTAAAACAACAGTATCTGTGCTCAAAAAAGACGAGACAACAGCAACCAGGCAGACCGTGAAGGAAGAGGATGTCCCATATGATGAATTGCCGGCAGAAGTCAGGAAAGCAATGATTGCTCAAAATCAAGATCGGGCGGAACTTGACAATTTGAATGTCATTGAAGGTCGCGCCAATCAACGTTTGGCGGAACTCATGGTCTGACCAGTGATGCCAAGGAGGAAAAATGAATGTGACAAACGTGGATGATGTACAACTATTTAGCTCTATGGGGAACCAGGAGCCTCTCCCCGTAGGTAATGGCGAATCCGGCGTGTTTCAAGGAGGGCTTTTTCCCGTTTGGGTTGGAGTCGTTGTCGCGGTGCTTATTTTTATCATCGTCCGCAAGCACATGACCCGAAAGCACGGAGATGAAAATGAGGAGTTTATTGCGTCGGCCGTTGTGGACGCCATTGTCCAAAACGCTTCAGGGCGCGCAACCCTTGTGCAGGAGGCGAAACGGGCGTTTTTCGGAGGAGGAACTTTGGAGTCAGTCGAGTTTGCGCCGTTAGTGCGAGTGGAAAGCGTGTACGAGAAAGAAGGGGACGACTATCTTCAAAAGCTAGTTGTGTTACGCAGAAAAAACGAATCAGATGCTGCGGTGACAACAGTGCGCCGCGTGATCCATTACGAGGATTTGCCGTCAGCTGTGAGGCATGAAATGATTGCCAGGCGTACCGATACGGTCGCATTTCGCCATTATGAGCATTCCATCAAAAGGTAAACGATGAAAGCAGGCGACTATCATTGGATTGATGACAAGGGGCCGGCGGACGGGTGGGCCAGCATTGCGCCATCAGAGACCATTTGTGCCCGACGGGGCAAGAAGGAACCGGCGCCATTTCCGAACGGATGTGAAAACGATGGGGCAAAAGCGAGCCAGTTTGTTGCGAGAGTCCCGTTGTACGATCTTTCACGTCTCGTCTTGTGCGAGTCCGCGCGCGCGCAACTGGAGAGTCTGAAGACCCGTTTTGCCACGCATGCTCTTGTGTATGACGAATGGGGACTGGATACGATCGACCCGTGTGGAAAGCATATAGCCTTTAACCTGTATGGCCCACCCGGCACCGGAAAGACCATGTGCGTGGAAGCCATTGCCAAGCTTTTAGGCAAGAACATTATTGATGTCAGTTATGCCGAAATCGAATCAAAGTACGTTGGCGAAACGGGAAAGAATATTGTAGCGGCTTTCCGGGCGGCCCAAGAACAGGATGCCCTGCTGTTTTTTGATGAAGCCGACAGTATTCTTGGGCAACGGATGACGGCGGTGACGCAGTCGGCAGATCAAGCTGTCAATGTGTCCCGTGCGGTGATGCTCAAGCAGCTGGATGCATTCAACGGCGTGGTGGCCTTTGCTACCAACCTGGCGAAGAATTTCGACAGTGCTTTCGTCCGGCGGATCCCCGTCCATATTGAAATTCCGTTGCCGGACGAGGATGGGCGGCGGAGAATTGCCGAAATTACGGTCCCAGGGAAGGTGCCATTCAAGAGCAAAATTGATTTTGGGCAGCTGGCGAACAAGACGGAAGGTTTTTCTGGCGGGGATATCAAGAACGTTGTTGTCAATTCCATCTCAGAATTGGCGGGCATGAATTGGAAGGACATGGAGGCCCAGCAGATCATGGCTATCATTTTCCGACAAGTGGAGTGGTCTAGGAAAGCGAAAAGAAATGTAGGGCGAAATGTTGTTGTCAAAGAGGAAGAGATTTCGTTGGCACATTTGGATGCGCCAGAAAAATCGTAGATATGGATTGGTGTGTACAAAACGTAACAAACGCGGGAGTGAACTGATATGATATTTGCCTTGTTGGCTGTGGCGGGGATAACGTTGGGAGTGTTGTTGGTCGCATTCTGGCCGCGCGTACTGAGCTTTTTGAAAGGGCCTTGTCGTGACTTTTTGGAGGCAAAAATTGGACGGGATATCGTAAAATGGTATCCTAAATTCCTAATGTGGCTGGATGACAAGGTGGTGTTTACGCGAGGCGCCGTGCGATTCGTATGGCAGAAGTTTGACCGGATGGTTGTTCGAATACGTTCTCTGTTCCGTGGCAATGAGGATGGTTCTTACCGGAGGCGAACGGAGGTCGTAACGCGTTTGGGCGAAACGAAAGGATTGCGCCAGGTTTCGGAAGAAAACATCCCGCTGGAGGAGTTGCCAGAGGATATTCGGGAGAAATTCATGGGGTGCGGAGAAGAAGAGGTTGAGATTGACGACAAGAAACTCGTCGAGGAAAAAACAGGAGAAAGATGTGAACAGGTCGGAATTCCCAAAGAGGCCATATTTATCGCGATTTAAAAAGAATAGGATTAAAAGAACAAAACAAGGAGTCAAGATGAGTAAGAAACAAATCGCTCGCGGGCAGGCATCCAAAATGATGGACTGCGCGAATTATGTGCAGCAGAAGTATGCGGAAGCTGGCTATGCGGTGCAACGTGTGCTTTTTACGGACGATGCCGGTGATGGTGTTCTGGTGCAAATAAAAAATTCCAGTACCATGGCAGGCGGTGTTTTCAAGGCGGTCCTGGGCTTGTCGTCTTGCGCCACCTTGAAATTGCAGGCCACCGGGCAGGATTTGTCTCTTGGGGTGATGCAGGGGAAATGGCTGGATAAGCTTGGGGCGGGTGTGGTGTCTTGGTTTGTCCTCTGGCCCTTGTTCGTGACGGCTGCTTTTGGCGTCTACAGGCAAAGCAAATTGCTCGATGAGCTCTTTCGTGATGCTACAGAATACATCATGTCCAACCGCGATTTAAAGAAGGATGAGGGTGTTGTTGACTTGGATGACCTGCAATAATTGAATTGCCAGAAAGGAATATCCAGAAATGGCTGTGTTCACGTTGCTAAAATCGTTGGTGACACGGCCCGCCAAAGTCCTGTGGGGGGCAGGATTGGTGGCGGGCGTTTGGTGGGGGGGGCATGCGTTGGTGGAGTGTTATGGCATGAGGGCAAATACGCTTGGATTTGCTGTGCATTATTTGAGCGGTTTTTTCGCTGGTGGTCTTTTCTCAATTTGTGCATGGCAGTTCATCTGTGCGTGTCGAAGGGCGAGGGGCCCATCCTTGCCAGTGACTAATGAGGGGGTGAAAACGGCCCTGTTGAGAGCGGAAGTGCAGAGCTTGTCAAACTATTTTGCGACGAGACCTGAGGGGAAAATCGAGGCCAAGGTAAGCAGCCCACTCCTGACCGTAGCGCTGGAACAGAGGGGATCATTGGCAAAGACAGTTTTGTCGGATGTGTTGCGAATCGAGCGTGTCATCTCTCAGGTGGGCAACGATTATTTGGATTATAAGCTCGTGCTATGGCTGGCGCAGCGGGGAGGCATGGCGAAGCATGTCGCGATTGATTTAGCGTATACTCCCGACCGAGATTTTGCCTCGGATGAAATTCGAAAGCAGATGATCAGATCGCGGCAGCAAGAAATGAGGACATTGCTCTATGAAGCTCCTGAAGCGGATGCTGATGTCGCGAGGACGGACGAGCAGCGCATTGAATCCGGAATAATGCCGCCGTCGGAAGCTTGCCCGGAGGTGTCCCCAGGTAAGCCAGACCAAAAATTGGATGAATTGACGCAAGCCGAAGTGCAGAGCTTGGCTGAATACTTTGCGGGGCGAGAGGGCAAAAAAATTCCTCGGAGCGTGAGCGAGCCATTGCTCACTTCGGTATTGACCCGAGACGGGGACCTGAAGGGAACAGCATTGCATTCTGTGTTCCGCATAGAGTTGGTTGTTCGTCAAGAGGAGAAGGGGCGCCTGAATTATTTCCTCGAAACGTGGTCGGGAGAACGCAAAGCCGAAGGGTTTAAACACATTACTCTTGACTTGAATTATCCATCAAGTTGGGATTGTGCCCCTGCTGAGGTCCGCAGGCAGTTTATTCAGACGGGACGCAATGAGATCCGAGCGTTACTTTATAATGGTTTGAGTGGGGCGTGAGGCCTGTTTTGGACAAGAGCACTGGTAAGGAGGCCTCTTTTTGCGAGCTTGCGCACGAATGTGCGTGGATGATGTCCCGAGATGGGAGGGGGTGGCTCGGGGCTGACGGCCCCGAGTGTAGGATTGGCGGAGCTTTTGTGAGACGAGCGGAGGGGGGCGTCTGAGGAAAATAAAGTCGGGATCATTTTAAAGAGGTAGACCACGAGACAACAAGGAAAGTCAGATGAAAAAAGCGATGATTATGCTACTCGGTGTTGCGTTTGGGTTGTGCGCGAGCTTGGCGGGGGCACACCCCGTGGCGTGGATGCACGAGGAAGACATGGAGGGGGTCTTTACCCGGATTAAGGGCGGGCAGTTCCATAAGACGGTGGATAAGATCAGTCGGTCCATTGACAACGACTTGCCGAAATCTTTCGAGGAGCGGTTCGGGAAGATACCGGGTGGGCGAGTCGGGAATCATCGCATTATCGGACATGGGTGGACGCTGGATGGGGAAATTCCGAAGGATGTGTTGAAGGAACTGGAGAGCTCGTGCCCGGGGCGGAAAGGGGAAATTCTGAAATGGTGGTCGGAGAAGGCGGCTGAATATAGCAAATGGATGGAGGAGGCGACGGGGCTTCCGCCGAAACAGGCGAAAGCGCTGGCCGGGTTGCACTGGGACCTCCATTTGCTCGGGGACCGGACACCGGACAATACGCTGGTGAATCGAGTGCTTCGGGTCAAGGAAATCGAGAAAAACATCGAGAAGAACTGCTCAGTGCTGTTCAAGGGACGCCCGGAGTATGCCAAAGGGGTTGAGAAGTCATTGAGGGCGGCGTTGAAAGCGGGTGGCACAGAGGCAGAACAGGCGGCGCGGCTGATGAAGGTGTTGCAGAAGGAGGTGCCTTTTTCGGAGATGTTATCCCGCTCTTGGGGGCGCGTGCTTGGGAAGAACGGTATTGAGATTGTGCCGCGCACGGCGAAATCGGTGCGAGTGGAGTCATTTTTAACGAAATTGAGGGTCTCCTTACCCAAGACGCAAGCGAGCAAAATCCGCGCGAATAGCGCCAAAGGGCGGGCGACTGCAGCGACGGGTGGAAAACAGACGGCAACGTCGATCGGCAAATCATCTGCGCGTGCGACACGGGCATCTGCGCGTGCGATAGGGGCATTTGCTGTGGCGCTTCCTGTGGTTGTCGAGACAGGTTTCTTCTTTTATGACGAGAAAAAGAACAGAGAAGCTTTTGAACGAGGGGAGCAGACGTATGAAGAGACCCAATGTGTCACCTACGAGAACATCGGGAAACATGGCGCGGCATTGGCCTTGGGGGCGGCAGTGGCGTGGGGAGGGGCAGAAGTGGGGATGGCCATCGGTGCCGGAGGCGGCCCCGTCGGTGCCGGAGTCGGCGCCGTCGTGGGAGCGGTTGTTGGAGGCATCGCAGGTGGGATTGCCGGAGAATTTGGCGGCGAATGGGCGGGGGAAAAAGTTTATGTGGAAAAGGCGGAGCAGAACGCGGAAAAGGGGGATTTGGCGGCGGCATTTTTCCTGGGCGGCTATCATTACAAGCGGATCGACCCGGACGAGGTGCAAGCGGGCAAGGATGAGCATGTGCAAGAAGCCTTGCGCTATTTGGCGCAGGCCACGACCAACGGCGGTTTTGCCAAGGCCAATGTGTTTTTGGGCGAAATGGCTTGGAACGGAATCGGGCAGGACGAAAACAAGGAGAAGTCCATCGAGCTATGGCGCGAGGCCGTGGAGTTGGGGGACGTGGATGGGATGTATTTATTAGCACGGGCCATGCTTGCGGGCGAGGGCGTGGAGCAGGACATTGAAGGAGGTTTTTCCTTGATGTACACGGCGGCCGCCCGGGGGTGTGAATTAGCTATTGAGGATTATCCTGAGACCTACGAGAAGTATATGGACTGGATGAATGCTCAGCGGAAAGAAAAGCGAATGGGGCGTGTCCGGATCTTTGGATTCGGCGTGGCCATTATTGGCGTATTGGTCGGCGTTGTGGCGATTCTCAGGAAAAGACGCGTTGCTTAAAGGACGAAGTGGAGGGGCGAGTTCTTGAGGTTGTGTGTGGAGGAAGTCGGAGGCCAAGCGGTCTTAGGAAGACAACA
>JAZQOP010000257.1:0-8702 GCA_045627965.1 Kiritimatiellia bacterium
GGGGGGCGAATACGCCGCTGTATGTGGCGCTGGCGGACCTGGCGTTCGGCTATGCGGGGGCGGAGGAGGGGGTGCGGGCGGAGGACGGGCGGATCGTGATGTGGGCGTCGGAGGTGGTGGAGTATGCGCCGGGGCCGGGGATCTCGAACCAGTTCGCGGTGGCGTCGAACGCCCTGGGGGCGGCCCAGGCGGGGGTGACGGGCGGAGGGGCGGTCTCGGGCGTGGTGTCGCTCGGGGACGGCGGCTCGATCGCGCTGGGCTTCCCCGTCCCGGTCTGCGACGGCCCCGGCGCGGATTTCGCGGTCTTCGAGAATGCGTTTTCGGAGGAGTACCTGGAGCTGGCCCATGTGGAGGTCAGCGACGACGGGACGCGGTGGGCGCGCTTCCCGTCGCATTCGCTGGAGACGAACCGGCTCGACGAGTATGGGCTGGAGGCCTGGAGCGACGCGACGGCCTACGGGGGGCTGGCGGGCAAGACGGTCCAGGGGATCGGCGTGCCGTTCGACCTGGCCTGGTTGCGCGGGAATGCGGAAGGGGTGGACGTGGACGCCATCCGGTTCGTCAGGATCGTGGACGTCTGCGGGGACGGGAGCTGCCTGGACAGCTACGGGAACCCGATCTTCGACCCGTATCCGACGCATGGCTCGCCGGGCTTCGACCTGGATGCGGTGGGCGCGCTGAACGTGGCGGCCCGGATCGGCCTGGACGAGTCGGAGGCGCCGACGCTGCCCGGGTTCGTCCGGGTCCTGGAATGGACGGACGACTTGTGCGCGGCGGATGGCTGGCGGGCGGCGGAACGGATGGACGGGCCGGGCTTCTACCGCTACCGCTTCGATCGCGAGGAGGCGCCGGAATGACGAGGGCGCGGCGGGCCGGGTTCACGCTCGTGGAGCTGCTGGCGTGCGTCGGGATGCTGGCGGCCCTGTCCGCGCTGGCCGCCGGCGTGGCCTGGCGCGCGATCGAGGCGGGGCGGGCCGCCTCGTGCCAGAACAACCTGCGCCAGCTGGTGCGCGCAAACTGGGCCTATGCGGCGGACCACGGGACCTTCGTGGCGGCGGCGACGGACATCGAGGACGGGAACGAGGTCCGCTGGCACGGGGTCCGGGACGGAAGCGGCGGCTTTGCGGCGCAGGGGGGCCTGACGGAGTATCTGGGTGGCGCCGGGGGGAGCGGCGCGGTGCGGCGGTGCCCGTCGTTCCCGGCGTCGGGGACGGGGTTCGAGGCGTCGTGCGGGGGCTATGGCTACAACGCGCACGGGGTTGGGTCGCAGGTCTGCATGCCGGAGCCGAATGCGGGGACCTCGCGGGGGTTGCCGCCGGCGCGCCTGGGACACCCGGCGACGACGGCCATGTTCACGGATTCGGCCTATGCGCAGGGGCGGGGCGCCGAGGCCTCGCTCGTCGAATACTCGTTTTGCGAGCCGCGCGAATGGGCCGGGGGCGGCACGCCCTGGCCGACGGTGCATTTCCGCCACCTGGGCTGTGCCAACGTGGCCTGGTGCGACGGGCACGTCAGTCGCGAACGCCGCACCGCGACGGGGGCGCGCGGCGCCGAGCTGGGGCTCGGCTGGTTCGGGGCGGACGGCGCGGACCTGTTCTCTCCGTAGCGGGGCGCGCAGGGGAGGACGCGCCGGAAAGCGGGGCGCCGGGCTGGCTGGCTACTCGGCGTCCGGGGGGATCTCGAGCCACGGGGCGGCGATGCCCTTGGGGATGGGCTTGCGGGGGAACTGCCCGGCGTGGCGATACCACCACATGAGGCCGTCGCGGTAGACGCCGATCATGTTGTCCATCTTGGCGTTGACGATGGCCAGGTTGCCGTGGAAATGCGTGATGACGGTGGAGATGTATTCGCAGAAGCCTTCCTCGCGATCGCCAAGCGCCCCGGGGGCGTGGTGGGCAAGCCAGTGATGGGTGGCTTCGTGGGCGATGACGTCGCGGAGGACTTCCTTGGGCAGGTCGCCCAGGACCCGGATGGTGCAGCCGCCGGCGGGACGGCCGCCGCCCGCAGGGTCGCCGCTGCGCTGGCAGCTGTAGAGCCCGCGGATGATGCCGGTGCCGTCGGCCAGCGCGCCGGCGGCGGCGCAGATTTCGTCGTGGGTCACAAGCAGGAGCCGCGGGGTGCACCCGATGGGCTGGTTGAAGAGCCACGCGATTTCGCCCTGCGTGGTGGCCAGCAGCGCGTCGGCCTCGGCCTGGGTGCGGACGGCGGTCCTGGCGCAGTCGGCGCAGACGGGGGCGGTGGATGGCGAGTCGCAGGGCTTGCGGCAGACGATGCAGGGGGCCGAGAGCGGCGCGGCGCACTTGTCGGAGCAGACGATCTTGCCGGCGACGCGGCGCTGGGAGGGGGTGGGCCGGCCGCAGGTGTAGCATTTGGGGAAGAGGGCCTCGGTGCAGTCGTCGGAGCAGGTGAGCTGGCCGGCGTAGCGGTGGCAGGCATGGCCGTTGTTGGCGGCAAGGGCCTTGCCGCAATGGGCGCACGTCAGGGCGGCGTAGGTGCGGGCGCCGGTCTTGTCCATGCGATATTTGGCGGCGCAGGCGGGCGAGCAGAGGACGGCGCCGTCGGCGACGACCTGCTGGCGGACGGGCGTCTGGCAGACGAGGCAGCGGTCGGCAAAGGCGTCCTCCAGGAGGGCGGCGCAGTTGGTGCAGTAGCCGAACTCGCCGCGGAAGCTGGCGCCGCCGTCGGGCATGGGCGTCCGGCAGGTCTTGCACTCGGTCGGGGTGAGGTAGCGCTTGCAGTCGCCGCAGATGTTCTGGTGGTGGCGGTCGGCGGTCCGGTAGAAGACCTGCCCGTTGGGAATCACCCGCCCGCAGCGGTCGCAGTGGGCGGACTGGGCGGCCGCGGACGGGACCCCCCAGGCGAAGAGGACGGCCAGGACGGCCAGGGCTAGGAGGCGATGGAACGGTTTCATGGGCGTTTTCCTCGGGTTCTAGGGGTTGGCGAGCAGGCCGAGACGGAGCTCGGGCAGGATGTCGTCGCGGGTCGTGGCGGAAAGCGAAAAGAGGACGAATCCCGGACAGCCGAAGCGGCGCGCCAGAAGGACCTGGCGCGCGACCTGGATGGCGTCGAGGCGCGACTCGATGGCCGTCGCGCCAATGCCGGGATAGATGCGCCCCGCCGCCTTCGGCAGGGCGGTCTGGCGCCGGAGCAGGCTTTCAAATTCGGCCTCGGACTCGGTGTAGTCCATCGGCGTGACGAAATCGACAAGGTCGCGTTCGAGCCAGGGGGGCCAATGCTGGGCGATGGAGCCGCCGTCGGGGGCGTCGGCCGTGCCGTAGACGGCGGCGGACAGCTTCATGCCCGGGGCGACGCGGCGCAGGCGCGCGCGGACATCCTCGACGAAGCGGGTGATGTCCTGCGTGCGCCAGGCACGCCATTCCGCGGCCCGCGGCCCGCCGGGGGCGACCTCGGCAGGCCACCTGGCGACCTTCCGCCCGGTGGCCGCCTCGAAGCGCGTGCGCGCCGCTTCGGTGAACCCCGCACGGGCGCTCGGCAGCCGGACATAGTCGAGATGGATGCCGTCGAGCCCCGGATGGGTCTGCGCCAGCTCGGCGACGAGGTCCTTCATCAGCTGGCGGTTGCGCAGGTCGTGGGGGTCGAGCCAGCCGGTCTCCTTCCCCGCGTCGTCGAGGAGGAGGCGCTTCTCGGCGCGCATCCGGGCGATGAAGTCGGCCGGCGCGCCGTCAAGCTTCCAGAGGACGACCCAGGCGTGGAGCTGCTGCCCGTTGGCGGCCGTGGCGGCCCGGGCGGCGGCGACCTGGTCGCCGTAGAGGCGGTGGGTGTTCGAGGGCGGTACGACCTTCGAGGCGTAGTGCGCGCAGCCGCCCCAGGCAAAGTTCGCAAAGACGGCGTTCACGCCGAGCGCCCTGAGCCGCCGCGCGGTCGCCGGCCAGTCGCCGGGCACCCAGCCGGTCCCGTCGTGGTCCCAGATGCCGACGAACTCCCCGGGCCGGCCCGGCTGGAGCATCGCGTCGACGCGCATGAGCAGGCGCCGCTGGGAGCTGGCCAGCTGCCACGCCTCGCAGAAGCGCCGCCCGTCGAGCGCCGCGCCGATGAGCGGCGACAGGCCCGCGGCGCGCCGCTGGAGGGGTCGGGCCAGCGCCGCCGCCGGCGCGTCGGCGGGGGCCGCGTCGAGCGCGGCCGCGGTCCCCGCAAGGGCCTCGGACGTCGTGGCATAGGGCGGAAAGGCGCCCGCGGTCCGGGCGGCGGCCCGGGCGGCGTCCTCCCAGGTGCGCGGGTCGAGCCGCCCGCAGAGCCCGACAAGCAGGTCGCGCTTTTCCGACAGGTCGTCGCCCAGCAGGACGTGCGACATCCAGAAGCCCTTGCCCGACAGGACGATGGCCGGGATGCCGCTCCCGTTGCCTTGCGCGTCGCACCAGACGGCGAGCACCTGCGCGTCGGGGGCCGCCGGGGTCGCGGGCATCATGTTCGAGGAATGCTGCGCGACCTGCTCGGGGACGGCGGCCATCGGCACGAGGCGTCTCATCGAACGCCACTGGTCGGGGCGCTCCTCCTTGCGCCAGGCCCCCAGCCTGAAGCCCATCGCCTGCGCCAGCGCGGGCTCGGCGCCGTAGAAGACGCCCAGCTGGCCGCCACGCTTCAGGAACGCCTGCAGGGCCGCCAGGAGCGCCCCCCCGGGGTGCGGGTTGTAGGGGAGCAGGACCGCGTGCGTCTCGGGACGCAGCAGCAGCGCCGGCAGCTCCTCGTCGGTCGCCAGCCGGTGCCCGACGCCCGCATCGACCAGCAGCTTCGAGACGCGGTCGGCGGCGCCCTTGGCGACGGCCCGCTCGCCCGCGTCGCGGCACGAGGACGTCCCTTGCGCGACAACCAGCGGCCCTTCGATCGCCCCGATCCGGTAGACGTCGAGATGCCCCGCCCGTCCCGCCCCGCCCCGCCAGGCGGAAAGCCGCACCGCCGAAACGCGGCTCCAGCCGCCGACCTTGCCCTCGGTCGAAAAGTCGCCCTTGTGGAAGACCATCCGCTGGACGCCGGCCCGAGGCAGGGGACGGTTGCAGACATACCACCCGTCCCCGCTCTTGAAGTAGAGCCCGAGATGCCGCATCGTCGCCGGGTCGGCGCTCTGGAGGTCGAGCGTGAACGCCGCCGCCGCGGACAGGTCGACGGCCCCCAGCGCCCGGTCCCACGCCGCACGGTCGTTCTTCGGGCTGCCAAACGGCAGCGGGAACCGCAGCCCGTTCGCCAGCTTGCCCGGCGCCGGCGCCCCCAGGAACGGCTTCCATTGCGCCGGCTTTTCGGCGGCGAACGCGACGATCGAACGCTCGGCCCGCACCGCCGACGTCGGCAGGACGACGGCCAGGACGGCGGCGGCCAGGAGGGCTTTCAGGAAGTTGTTGGGACGGTGGCGCATGGCGGCAGCCACACTAGCGGCACAAAGCCGCCGGTGCAAGCCTTTTGCGCGAAAAACGGCAGCTGGCCCCCCCCTAGCGCTTCGTCCCCCGCTCGGGCTTCCCGGCGAAAAGGTTGTAGAGGAGCGGGATCACCACGATCGTCAGCACGCCCGCCACCAGGATGCCCGCGACGGACGCCCACCCGATGCCCGCGCGCATTTCCGACCCGATCCCCTTCGAAATCGCCATCGGCAACATCCCCAGCCCCGAGGCCAGCACGACCATCAGCACCGGACGGAACTGGTCGACGATCGCCGCCAGCATGGTCTCGCGCCGCGGCATCCCCGACGCGACGTGCCGCGCGGCCTGGTCGACGATCAGGATCGCCGCGTTGACGACGATGCCGATCAGCATCAGCATGCCGAGCAGCACGAAGATGGTCATGTTGTAGCCCCCCGCAACCAGCGCCCAGACGACGCCGATGATCGCCATCGGCAAGGTCAGCAGCACCAGCGCCGGCCGCGACCAGGATTCCAGGATGGCGCACAGCGTCAGCAGCGTCAGGAAGATCGCCAGCAGGATCGCCTCGCCAAAGTCGGCCACGGCGTCCCCCAGCCGCTCGACGGCCCCGCCCGCCATGAACGTGTAGCCCGGCGGCAGCAGCTTCTGCTCGTCGACCGTCCGCAAAATCCCCTGGTTGACGTCCGACATGGCGGCCCCTGGCAGGACGTCGCCCAGCAGCTTCACCGCGCGCTGCTTGTCCGCACGGTAGACCTGGATCTTCGACCGCGAATCCACGACGTCCGCGACGGATTCGAGCGCAATGGGCCGCCCCGCCGCCCCCGGCAGCAGGAACTGGCGGATCTGGTCGCGCCCCTCGGTCTCGGCCAGCTTGACGCGGATGTCGTAGGTCCGGTCGCCGCGCTTGAAGCTCGCCGCCTCGATCCCTTCGATGTTGCCGCGCACGATGCTCCCCAGCGTCGTCGCCGGAAAGGCCAGGTCCGCCAGCACCGTCCGCTTCGGCACGACGCGCAGCTCGGGCTTCGAATCGCGCACGGTCGTCTCCAGGAAGGCGATCCCCGGCAGGTCCCGCGTCGCCCCCTGCACCGCCAGCGCCGTCGCGTCCAGGGTGTCCAGGTCGGGCCCCGTCAGGATCTGCTCGATGTTGAAGTTCTGCCCGCCCATCATCGACGCCGTCGACGCCGACACCATGACGTCGGTGTCCTGCGCGAACATTTCGCGGATCTCCGGCAGCTTGTCGACGATCGACCAGTCGCGCTCCGTCTTCGGCGTGAAGAAAATCTCGATCTGCCCCAGGTAGACGCCTTCCGACGCCTGCCCGGACATGGCCTGCGCATAGCCCGCGACCGCCACGACGTGCCGGATGTCCGGCAGTTCGCCCAGGATCCGCCCGCACATCGCCTGGATGCGCTCGTTCGACTTCTCCAGGTCGTAGTACGGCGGACATTCGACCCGGATGAACACGCGCCCGTTGTCCGCGCTCTCCATGAACGAGAACCCCAGCTGCGGCGCCCCGAACTTCAGCGTGCCGACAAACAGCGCCACGAACCCCAGGATGATCGGAATCGCGATCCACCGCCGCCGCGCCACAGGCCGCAGGACCCGGTTCGAGTAGAAGCGCCCGAACGCCTCGAACGACCCCGCCCACCGCATCCCCAGGCGCCGCAGCGCCGACGGCGCCGGTCCGACGGGCCGCAGCAGCAGCGCCGAAAGGATCGGCGTCAGCGTGAAGGAAATCAGGATCGACACCGCGTTGACGATCAGCGTCGCGATCGCAAACGGCGCCAGGACGCGCCCGACCATCGAGGTCATCATGCCGATCGGCAGCATCACGATGACGTTCGTCCCCGCCGACGCCAGCACCGCCACCGCCACCTCCGACGCCCCATCGCACGCCGCCTTCCACGGATCGTGTTCCGTTTCCAGCTTCGAGACGATGTTCTCCAGCACCACGATCGAGTTGGACACGAGCACACCCGTCGACAGCCCGATCGCCGTCAGCGTGACCATGTTGAGCGTCTGCCCCGCCACCTGCAGGAAGAACAGAGAAATCAGGATCGTCACCGGCATCGTGATGACGACGATGATCGTCGACCGGAGGTTGACCAGGAACAGGAACAGGATGATGGCGCACAGCACGACCGCCCCCGCAATCGACGAAATCGTCGAATCCACCGTGTTGACGATGAAGTCCGATTCGTCGAACACCCAGTCCAGCCGCATCCCCCCCGGCAGCTCCCCCTGGAGCTGCTCGAACCGTTCCCTCGTCTCCTCGACGACCTTCACGATGTTCCCCTCCGCCTTCTTCGTGACCGTCAGCACGATGCCCGCCTTGCCGTCGAGATAGGCCAGCGTCCGCACCTCCTCCGTCGCCGACCGCACGGTCCCCAGGTCGCCGATCCGCCGCCGCATCCCGTCCTTCGCCGCCACTTCCAGCCCCGCAATGTCCGGAATCGCCTCGTATTCCGCGTCGAAACGCACCGAATACTCGCTCCCGCTGTCGATGACGTGCCCCCCCGGGATCGACGCGATCCCCTTGCCCAGCGCCCCCACGACGTCCGCCGTCGTCAGCCCCGCCGCCGCCAGCCGGTCGCGGTCGAGCTCGATCCACACCTCGCGCTCGTTCCCGCCTCGAAGCTCGACCTTCGCCACCCCCGGCACGCTCGCAAAACGGTCCGCCAGCGTGTTGTCCGCGTAGTCGTAGAGCTCGTCCAGCGGCGCCTCGCCCGACAGGAACAGCGTCGCGATCACCGACGCGTTGATGTCCATCTTCTGGATGATCGGCCGGTCCGCCGCGTCCGGCAGCTCCGACAGCACCGCGTCCACCTTCTCCCGCACATCCTGCGCCGCCGTGTCCTGCGACGTCCCCAGGTTGAACTCCAGCACGACGAACGACACGTTCTCCAGCGACGACGAATACGTGTGCTTCAGCCCGTCGATCCCCGCCACAGCGTCCTCGATGTGCTTCGTCACGTCCTTCTCGATGTCCTCCGCCGACGCCCCCGACCAGATCGTCTGGACCGTCACGTACGGAATGTCGATCGCCGGGATGTTCTCGATCGAGAGCTTCCGGTACGCGTTGAGCCCCAGGCCGATGAGCGCAAGTATGAGGCACGTCATGGCAATCGGGCGTTTGGTCGAGGCGGATGCGAGGAACATGGGGTCTTTCTCCTGGTTGGACGGCGCAGGGCGGGGCCTTCGGACACCCACCCCCGTAGTTCGAGTCGGGATAATACGAAATTGGACTATTTCGGTCAAGACCTTTCCGACGAAATTCCCTCCGGCCCGCCCAAAATGCTCCCGCCCCCCCGTGCGCCAGGCGCCTTTTTGACG
>JAZQOP010000258.1:0-10057 GCA_045627965.1 Kiritimatiellia bacterium
GGGGTCGGTGAAGGTGTTGGTGAGGGTGTTCGTGCCCCGGGCGACGGGGACGCCGGGGACGTCGAAGGTCTTGTCGGGATAGATGGTGCCGATCGCGCCGCCGACGGTGACGGTGCCGCCGGGATAGTTGACGGAGCCGACGGCGGTGAGGGTGGCGCCGGTCCAGGCGGCGGCGACGATCTGGTTCAGGTGGTTGAAGGTGTTGGTGATGTCGAGGCCGAGCTCGGAGCGGTCGACGGGGTTTCCGGCGGCGTCGTAGCGGTAGCGGGCGGCGTCGGAGGGGCGGGCGGCGTCGACGGCGGCCAGCTGGTGGGCGTTGTCGTAGGCGTAGGCCATGGCGCGGCCGGTGGACCAGGTTTCGTGGGTGCGGCGGTCGCCGTCGTCGTAGGCGTAGGCGATGGAGAGGAGCGGGTTGGTCCCGGAGAGGAAGGCGAGAGAGGTGCAGCGGGCAAGGGCGTCGTGGGCGCGGGTTTCGACGACGCCGTTGGAATAGGAAACGGTGGCACGGCGGATGCCGTTGGAGCGCCAGGTGAAGGCGTAGGTGCCTTCGGGGGCGGAGACGGCGGCGATGCGTCCGAGGTCGTCGAAGGCGTAGTCCACGGACCAGGTGCCCCAGGTGACGTTGGTGAGGCGGCCGGCGGGGTCGTAGGCGACCTGGACTTCGGGGGTGCCGAAGGGGCCGGACTCGGCGACAAGGCGGCCCTGGGGGTCGTAGCGCCAGGCGGTGGTGCCGACGGAATCGGCCATGTTGGTGCGGCGGTTGAGGGGGTCGTAGGCGAAGGTGAAGGGCGCGGAGGCGCCGCGTTGCAGGGCGGCCAGGTTGCCGTTGGCGTCGTAGGAGAAGGTCGTGGCGTTTCCGGCGGGGTCGAGCTTGGCGACGAGGCGGCCGAGGAGGTCGTATCGGTAGGTTTCCTGCGAGCCGTCGGCGTAGGTTTTGCAGGTGGGCAGGCCCCATTCGTCGTAGGTCCAGCGGGTCTGGTTGCCGTTGCCGTCCCAGAGGGACGCGACCTGGTCGATGCCGTTGGCGAGGTAGGCGACGGCGACGGCGTTCCCGTTGCCGTCGATGGTGCGGAGGACGCGTCCGAGGGCGTCGCGCGAGGTGCGGGTGGCGATGCCGAGGCGGTCGACGGCGTTGGTGGGGCCGCGGTCGCCGTACTGGAAGGTTTCGGCGGCGCCGCCGGTGCGCGCGGTGGCGGCGAGCTGGCCCCAGGCGTCCCACGCGTTGGTAAGGCGGACGCCTTCGGCATCGGTGGCGGCGACGAGGCGGGAAAGGCCGTCGTAGGCGGCTTGCGAAAGCGGATGGCCGCCGACGCGGACGGAGGTGCGGTTGCCGAGGAGGTCGTAGGAGAACTCGGTGCAAACGCCGTTTTTCGAGATGGAAAGCAGATCGCCGGCCGCGTCGTAGAGGCGGGTTTCGACGGCGCCGTCGGGGGTCGCGAGGGAGACGACGTGGCCTTCGGCGTCGTAGGCATAGCGCCAGGCCTGCCCGAGGGCGTCGGTCATGGAGGTGACGCGGTCGGCGTCGTCGTAGGTCCACGCCGTGGCGTGGCCCCGGGGGTCGATGGCGCAGACGCGGCGCCCGAGGGCGTCGTATTCGTTGCTGGCGACGTTTCCGGCGCGGTCGGTAAAGGACGTTTCCTGATCCCAGCGGTTGTAGGTCCAGCGCTGTTCGGTACCGTCCTCCCAGGCCTGGCGGACGAGGCGGCCCGCCGCGTCGTATTCGTTGCTGACGGCGAGGCCGCGGATGTCGCGGGACCAGGCGACCCGGCCGCACGCGTCGTAGCGGTTGCTGGCGGACTGGACGTATTGCTCGACGCCGAAGGGGAGCGTCCGGCCGTCCGGGACGAACTCGCCCGTCACGCGGCCGGCGGGGTCGTATTCCCATTTCCAGAAGGCGCCGGAGACGGCCTGGCGCTTGACGAGGCGGCCCTCGGCGTCGTACCAGCGGTTCTCGGCATGGGACGAGCCGGTGACCGTGGAGGGCCATTCGGTGCGCCGGAGCCAGCCTTCGGGCGTGTAGGCGCGGGTCGTCCATTCCAGCTCGTTGCTGGCGAGCGTCCTGGCGCCGTTGGCGTCGTAGGCGTAGAACGTCGTCAAGCCCGCCGGGTTCCGCTCCCATTCCAGCGCGCCGTTGCCGTCGGCCTGATAGTTCCAGACGCCGCCGCGCCGGTCGGTGCGCTGGTCCATCCAGCAGCATTCCCAGTGGTTCGACTCGACGGAGACCAAATTGCCGTTGACCGTGACGACGGACGTGACGCGGCCGAGGGCGTCGTAGGTCCAGCTCCGCTCCAGGCCGGCGGCGTCGCGGGACCACGAGCGCAGGCCAAAGGCGTCGTAGCGGTTCGTCTCCGCCAGGACGCCGTTGCGGCGGCGCGCGGTCAGGCGGCCCTCGGCATCGTATTCGAATTCTTCCAGCGTCCGCCCGTCCCAGCGGTTCGTGACAAGGCCCAGGGCATTGTAGGCGTAGGTCGTGACGCGGCCGGAGGCATTGGACACCGACGCCGGCGCATGGCGCCCCGGGACCCATTCGCAGCGGGCTTCGAGGGAGCCGTCTTCCGCCCATCTTTCCGTCCAATCCACGCCGTTCGCGGCGTAGACGAACCTCCGCACGCCGCCTGAGGCGTTCGTCGCCGACGTCACCCGGTTCATGGCGTTGTAGGACCAGCCCGACAGCGCGCCGTTGCGATCCAGCTTGGCGGCCACCCGCCCCCCCGGGCCATACGTCCACGTTTCCAGGCGCCCCTGGCGGCCCATCCCGGCGACCACGCGGCCCCGGCCCGGCGCCCGGCCGACCTGGAAAACCTCCTCCAGGGATTCGTCGCCGAGCGACATCGTCTTGCGCACCACGCCATAGGTCCAGCGGTAGGACCGCGACACGCCGGCGCCGTCCGTCACGCACATCCAGGCATTCGACGCCGTCCAGGCCAAAGGCGGCCGTCCCCCGTACGAAATCGACGCTCGCGGACGGCCGCCGTGGCGCACCGATCCCAGGTAGCCGCCTTCATAGGCATATTCCGAGAGCTGCCCGCCCATCGACGCCACCTCCGACAACCGGCCGCCCGCATACGAAAAGGACGCCGTGCGCCGCGCCCGCTCCTCCGTGCGCACCGACGAAATCCGTCCGCCCTCCCAGGCAAATTCCAGCATCCGGCCCGTGGCCGGGACCGTCTGCTCCGCCCTTTGGAGGCGGCCGGAGGCGTCATAGGACACGGAGACCTCGTTGCCCCACGCGTCGCGCACCGCCGACAGCCGCCACACCCCCTCCGCCCCGGACGCGCCATACTCCAGGACCTCCCCGCCGTCCCGCTCCAGGAGATACACACCGTTCGTCTTCCGCAACACATCCGTCAACGCCGCCGGCGGCTTCCACGTCCCCGCCCCCGCCGCCGCAAACCGCACCTCCGTGCCCGACGGATACGCCACCACGTTCGTCCCGCCCCCCACCTCCCGCACCTCGCCCTCCCAGTTGCAACGCCATCCCGGGCCGAATCCGCCGCCCGTCGCCGCCGTGCGCGAGTTCCGGAACCCCAGCCGCAGCTCCAGCTTCGGCCCCACGGCCGTCTCCGACCGGACGGGCACATCCTCCACCTTGACATCCATCCGCGTCACATCCACCGACACCTGCGGACTTCCCGGACTGCCGCACGACAGGCATCCCGCCCTTTCGCGGACGCAATTCGCCTGCTCCCCGCCGCCGCAATCGCAATCCGACGGCCCGCACGGTTCGTCCCCTACGTCGTCGCCCCCGTCCCCGTCCCCGGCCGAATACCCGGGGGCCATCTCGTCATCCACCCGGTACTCGATCGTGTTCAGGGCATCCAGCCGGACCTCGTTCGCCAGGAGAGGGCCTTCCACCGGATCGCCCGGATCCGTCTCGTCCAGCAGGACGATTTCAAAACGCCCACGCGCATCCACATGCCCCGTGATGTCCACGTCGTCGAACCGGGTCGGGCCGCAATCTCCCAGCCCGATGGCCACCCCGCCCATCGTGCACGCATCATCCACGACCCCGCCGACCCGGCTCGACAGCACCACCGCCCCCGGCGGCAAGCCCGGCTCGAACCATTGCGACCTGACCGCCCTCGGCGCGCACGCCTCCGGGACCGGGCAGGCCTCCTGCATCGACGGCAGCGCCACCGTCACCGTATCCACCGCCCCGTTCGCCCCCGCGACGCCCGCGCCCAGCGCCAGGCCCGCCGCCAGGCCGATCTTCGCCCAACGACTCATGGCGACCGCCCCCAGACGCGCGGACCATCATTCCGCATCTGCGGCGCCACCGCCCCGGCCGCGAGGCAAAACCCCGCCGCCGCGGACAAGAAGCAGCGGGATGACGTTGTTTTCATGGGTTTTTGTCCTGTATTTGGCGAGCCCGGAGGATCCATGGACGCGCGCATGGGTTCCGTGGGTTCCGCTCCGACGCTACATAAGGGCCGCCCGCCTGTCAAGCGCGAAAAGCGGGGGGCGGGAACAGCGCAGTTTGCCAGAATAACGGACACCGGACGGGAAGCAGGCAAATCCCGTTTGTCCAAGGCTAGGCACCTAGGCAGGGCCTATGGTTCCTGCGACACTTCGGCGTGGACGCGGAAGAAGCGCGACTCCGCGTGCGTCAGCCCCCACGTTCCGGACAGCTGTTCCGCGCAGCCTTCGCCCTCATAGCGCCGAGCAGGCTGTCCGCCGGACAAGGCGTCCGCGGCCAGTCGGGAGTCCAGCTGAAAACCAGTTCGCCGTCGACCCAGCCTGGAAATCCTCCTCCGCGTCGACGCCCCCCCGCCGCGTAAAACCCGAAGACCGGGCGTCCGTTGGCCGCCGGCTCCGACCAGCGCGCCACCAGTTTCTCCTCGGGCTCGACGTCCTCCAGCAAGCCGAACGGCTCAAGCCTGGCAGTGGGCAGCGCCCCGACGCCCGCCAGGAAAATCGACTCCGGGAGGCCCGCCCCATCCCATCGAAGAGGGGCGACAAGCGTGCGATGCTCCGAAAGCGCATAGTCGTCCCCCGCCGGCCGCCCTGTCAGCGCAAAACGGCCCTCCATCCCCCGCCCTGCCGGAGCTTCTGCGCCACATAGGCTTGAAATTCCGCTTCGTTTGCGATTGAATAGGTGCCGACGCCCCCCGGGCGCCGCTTGTCCAAAAGAGGCCTGCCATGAAAAAAGTCACCCCCCACGTCCTGCGCGCCATGAAAGGCGTGGAAAAGATAGCCGCCCTCACCGCCTACGATGCCCAGACGGCCCATTTCCTCGAAGAGGCCGAAATCCCGTTCATCCTCGTGGGCGATTCCGTCGGCACCACCCAGCTTGGCTACTCCTCGACGATTCCCGTCACGCTCGACGACATGGTCCACCACACCGCCGCCGTCGCCCGCGGCTGCCGCGCCCCGATGATCGTCGCCGACCTTCCCTTCATGTCCTACCAGGTTTCCGTGGCCCAGGCCCTTCAAAGCGCCGGGCGTCTCATGCAGGAAGCCGGCGCGGACGCCGTCAAGCTCGAAGGCGGCGCCATCCGGGCCGAGACCGTGCGCGCCCTCGTCCAGAACGGCATTCCCGTCTGTGCCCACATCGGCCTCACGCCCCAGAGCGTCAAGGCCATCGGACTGCGCGTCCAGGGCCGCGGCGCCGAGGCCGCCCAGGCCCTTCTCGAGGACGCCAAGGCCCTCGAGGACGCCGGCGCCTACGCCATCGTCCTGGAAGGCATTCCCGCCCCCCTTGCCGCCCGGATCACGGCCGAGCTCGCCATCCCCACCATCGGCATCGGCGCCGGCATCCACTGCGACGGGCAGATCCTCGTGATTTCCGACATCCTGGGCCTTGGCGGCATCTACGCCCCCAAGTTCGCCAAGCGCTACGCCGACATCGGCGCCGCCATCGCCGACGCGGCCCGCACCTACAAGCAGGAAGTCGTCGCCGACGTCTTCCCCGACCCCGACCACTCCTACCTCGAATAGCCCCCATGCGCGCCAAGGCCACCCTCCTGCTTGCCGCCCTTGCGTCGGCCATCGTCTTCGGAGGCTGCAGCCTGCTCCTGCGCGAAACCGACGACGACGGGGTCTACGGCCGCTTTGTCACCATCGAGACGACCGCCTACTGCTCCTGCGGGAAGTGCTGCGACTGGAAATACGATGCCGCGGGGCGTCCCGTCCACTCGAAAGGCCGCCAGAAGGGCAAGCCCAAGACCGTCGGACTGACCGCCTCCGGCAAGATGGCCCGTCCGGGCACCATCGCCGCCGACACCCGCTACTATCCCCTCGGCACACTCCTCTACGTCCCCGGATATGGCTACGGCGTCGTCGAGGACCGCGGCGGCGACATCAAGGGCCGCCGGCGCATCGACCTCTACTTCGAAACCCACCAGGAAGCCCTCCGCTGGGGACGCCAAAAGCTCGACGTCGTCGTCTTTCCAAAGGGGTCGCCCGCCATGCGCAAGGACGCCCCGCCCCCCATCGTCGACTGACGTCCCTTCCGCGCCCGCCCCTTTCGCGCGGAAAGGCCGGCGCCCGGTAACCATCCGCGTCCTTCGCGCGACCCTTTGCTTGTCCACCCCAGCCATCGACAGGTCACACCGCCATGAAACAAGACATCGCCTTTTTCGCCGCCGCCCTTGCCATCGCCCTCGCCGCCGTGCCTGGCTCCGCCTCGGCCGACCCCGGCCTCGCGGTTCCCGGCACCGTCTGGGACCTGCCCGTCATGGCCACCTGGACCGACGACCCCTCCAGCACCGCCACCCTTGCCTTCGAGCGCCCCGTCCCCTGCACCGCGCTCCTCCGCTATGAGCAGGCCGACCGCTCTGCCGTCCTCGCCGTCCCCCAGGACGTCCCCTCCTACCGCCACATCTACGACATCCGCGGCCTTCGTCCCGGCACCACCTACTCCTACTCCGTCTCCGCTTCCGACGGCTACGCGCAGACCGGCACCTTCCGCACCGCCCCCCGGCCCGGCGACACGAACGCAGCCTTCTCCTTCATCCTCCACAACGACCTCCAGAGCGGCATCGACGTCCAAGCCGCCGCCGCCGTCGCCGACGCCATCGCCGCCCACGAGCCCGACCGCCTCTTCGTCCTGTCCACCGGCGACCTCGGCGACAACCGCTTTTCCTCCGACTACCCCAACTGCGTCCATTCCTGGCAGTGCTTCTTCGCCGTCACATCGAACGAGCTTGCCTCGTCCATCTTCCTGCCCATCGCCGGCAACCACGACGAGCCTGAAAATCCGGGTTCCTTCTGGTATCGCGTCCTGGAACACCCCGGCGACGGGCGCGACTTCAGCTTCGACATCGGCCCCGTGCGCTTCATCGCCCTTGCCGCCTCCGAGGACGAAATCCCTGCGCGCACCGGGTGGCTCGCGCGCGAGCTCCAGGCCGCCGCCTCCGACTCCACCGTCCGCTGGATCATCCCCGTCTTCCACCGCCCGCCCTACTCCTGGGGCGAACGCGAAGGCCAGGCGCAGGTCCGCGACCTCTGGGCCCCCCTCTTCACCCGCTACGAGGCCTCGCTCGTCCTTTCCGGCCACGCCCACGCCTACCAGCGCCTCCACCCCGTCGACGGCGTCCCCTACCTCGTCTCCGCTGGGGGCGGCGGCCGCCTCTACCCCGTCGACCCCGGGCGTCCCGAAATCGCCTTCGCCACCTCCTGCTACCACTACGTCCGCTTCGACCTTGCCCCCGACGGCTCGCTCACCCTTGCAGCCAAGACCCCCGCCGGCGACGTTTTCGACGCCCACACCTACCCCGCCCCCCGCCGCCATGTCCAGGCCCTTCCCGCCTTTCCCCGGCGCGGCGGCCTCTGCACCATCCTCTACGATCCAGCCGGCAGCCCACTCGCCGATGCCGACGAAATCTACCTCCAGGCCGGTTCCGACGACTGGCGCGACGTCTTTCTCCGCGAACCGATGCAACGGCTTGACGACGGCCGCTTCAGCCTCACCTTCACAGTCCCTGTCGCCCCGAAGACGCACATTTCCTACTGCTTCCGCAATGGCGACGCCAGCCTCTGGGACAACAACCACCGGCAGGACTGGCAGACCATCCTCGCCCCCCCGTTCACGCGCGAATAGGGTGCCGCGCCCCGAAGCGGGGGGCTAGGCCTCCAGGCGCCAGGGATTCTTCTTTCCCGCCCGCTTCAGCGCCCAGCGCCGCGCCGACGGCGTCGACGCCACCCGTCCCGATCTCCCCTGCGCCCAAACCGCCGCGACCGCCCCCCTTGGGACCGATGAAACACCGAACTTTCAACCTAAATTCCTCTTTTGGATTGTCGGCGAGGGGGAATAAGGGGGCGGCGGCGGGCGGGATAGGCCGTCGCAGGAGGAAAAATGGGCCCTGAGTGGGGAGCGCGGGGAAAGCGCCAGGAAGAGCCGGTGGCTTTGGGCGTCATACATGTATTGGACAAGGGTGGAGCCGAGGTTGGTGACGAGGGGCTGGACTTCGATGAGGCGGTTTTCGGCGTCCCAGGTGTAGGACCAGGTGCCGTCGGAAGTCATGTTGCCGTCGTCATCGTAGGTGAAGGGCGTGGGGGCGGGTGAGGTGGGGTTGAGGGCGGTGTACTGGTTGAGAAAGTTGGCGGCGTAGGTGGTGGTCGTGCCGTTTTCGGTGGAGGAGAGGCGGTTGCCGATGGGGTCGTAGGTGTAGGTATTAGTGCCCATTCTGGCAGAGGTAAGTTCGAAGGTGGGAGCGGAGGACGATACGGACAATATGAATGGAAATCGTCGTCACACAAGCAATCATTTCGCTTCATACATTTGTTGCAAAAGATCACGGGCATTTATGGTTTTTATCTGTGCGGTTCCTTCGGCGTCATCTAACGGATTCCATCTTTCCAAATCAACCGTGGCACTCGACCTATTGTATTCCCTTGAGACAGACGTCACCGGAATTTGGGCAAGTTCAAGATCATTGCAAACATTCACGGCCCTCTCGAGATTGGAATAAAATCGGCCGTCAAAATGTCCCAGCAAATCATACCACTTCCTTAAACTATAGTACTTGGAGACCAATCCAAAAAGCAACATTGGACCGAATCCTTCCGAACATGGCATTTCAGCCAGTTCCTCTTCCGTTAGCGGCTCATCCCCGTTTCCATCCAATCTCGCGTAAATATATTTGTGCATTTCATTCACGCAAAGATAGAGTTCAAGCCTTCCTGGTAGATTCCGTGCGACTTCATCCACCCGTCCGTAAAAATATCCAAACCAAAATGAAATCGGGAGCAAAAATAAAATCAATCCTAGCGCTAAAAGAATAAATCTAAACTTCTTCATCATTCATTCACATGGATTTTGAGGCCAATCCCCTTCTTTTCCCGACTTTGGCATGGTGCTTACAATGATATTTACGGCACGCTGCCTCTCATTTGGATGCACAATATGTATGTCCTTAAACAAGTCTGTAACTTGATTGGAAACAAATTCCCCGAGCAATTCAGGGAGGCTGATCGATGATGGAACAGAAAGAGGGGAAGCCGTCGGATCTGCACCTAAAATAGGAGGATGAACAGATACCTCCGCCTTAAAAGTTTTATAAATTTTCCGTTTAAATCTTTTTTTGAAAATAGAATCACAACAGCATTCGACTTCTCCTGGCAATTGCCAAACAATTTCAAGGGAATCAATCAATGCATGAAAATCAGCTTCCATGGCTTGTTTTTTCACTTTAATAATTTCCCAGTTTGCATCCCGCAAGACGACAGGCCCGCCTACAACTCTGCATGTTTTTAGGCCAAGTGCGTCAAAATAATTAAAGGCGTTATTCCTTGAAAATACGTACAAGGCAGGGCATCCATATTCTTCCATAGGGTCTCGCGCAAGCCAATGTCCATAGTTGGACAAATAATATCTGTATCCATAGTAGTAAAGGACTGTTTCTCTCTCGCAGTATTTGGTGCTGAAGCGGAAGAGGTTGGAGGTCGCGAGGGGTCCGGACTGGCCGGTGGGGGTGCCGTAGGGGGCGTAGGCGTAGTGGGCGAGGAGGGCGCCGTCTTCAGCCAACAGGTCGGTGATGTTGCCGTTGGCGTCGCAGGTGTAGAAGGCGTTGGTGCCGTCCAGGGTGGCGGCAAGGAGGCCGCCGATGCCGCCGGC
>JAZQOP010000259.1:0-2682 GCA_045627965.1 Kiritimatiellia bacterium
CTCGTAAAATCCGCTTCATCGCCCCAAGTATGGCAGTTTTGCCCCCCAAAGCAATCCCAAATCCCGCCCTTCGTCAAAAGCCCCCCTCACGCCTGGAGGGAACGGCCGATGATTTTCGACGACAAGATCCGGTCGACCAGCCGCGTCGGCAAAAGCGCCTTGGCCCAAACCCCCAGGTGCGCCGCCGTCGTCACCGGGTAGCGGGGCTTCGGGCGCCGCGACGTCAGCGCGTGCCACACCTTTTCGGCGACGGCGACCGGCTGGAGCCGGAAGACGTCCGTCGGCCGCGTGTAGGTGCGCTCGGGCTGCGTCAGCTCCTTCCGGTAGAGCGCCGCAAAGGGCGTCCGCTCCCACTCCAGCCCGCCCGACGACGCCTCGGAAACGCAGCGGCGCCGGAAATTCGTCGCGATCGGCCCCGGCTCGACCAGCGAGACGGAAATGCCGAACGGCGCCAGCTCCAGCCGCCATGCGTCGCCCGCCGCCTCCAGCGCGTATTTCGACGCCGCGTAGGCCCCCAGCAGCGGCATGACCAGACGCCCGACGACCGACGACAGCACCACGACGCGCCCCGCCCCGCTTTCGCACAGCGCAGGCAGCAGCCGGTTCGTCAAGTCGATCGTCCCCAGCACGTTCGCCTCGAACTGGGCGCGCAACGCCGCCCGCGAAAGGTCCATCAGCGCGCCCGGCTGCCCATAGCCCGCGTTGTCGACGACCGCCCCCAGCTCCCCGCCCGTCTTGGCGAGCACCTGGGCGGCCGCCGCCGCGACCGACGCCTCGTCCGCCAGGTCGAGCGCCACCGCCTCGAAGCCCTCCGCCGCCAGCGCCGCCACCGAGCCGGCCGTGCGCGACGTCGCCAGGACCCGCCACCCCCGGTCGCGCAGCAGGCGCGCCGTGGCCTGGCCGATGCCCGACGACGCGCCCGTGACCAGCGCCGTCCGGAAAGCGACGTCAGGATAGCGCACCGCCGCCCCTCCCTACGGCTTGCCGCCTTCGATGATGGCCTTCGTCTCCAGGGCGATCTGCAGCTCCTCGTTCGTCGGGATGACCAGCACCTTCACCTTGGCGCCGTCCTTCTGGATTTCGTGCGCCCTCGACAGCCGCGGCGCGTTCTTCGCCTCGTCCAGCTCGATGCCCAGGTGCTCCAGCCCGCCGCAGACCAGCTTGCGGATCGTCGGGGAATTCTCGCCGATGCCGGCCGTGAAGACCAGCGCGTCCAGCTCCGGCACCGCCGCCATGTAGGCGCCGATCACCTTCTGCACGCGATAGCCGAACATGTCCAGCGCCAGGCGCGCCAGCTCGTCGCCCCCCTCGGCCGCCGCCTCGACCTCCCGCATGTCGTTGACCCCGCAGATGCCCTTGAGGCCGGACTTCTTGTTCAGCGCAAACAGCATCTCGTGGATGTCCATCCCCTTCTGGTCCATGATATATTCGATGGCGGCCGGGTCGATGTCGCCGCTCCGCGTGCCCATCATCAGGCCTTCGAGAGGCGTCACGCCCATCGTCGTGTCGACGCACTTGCCGTGGCGGACGGCCGCCGCCGAGCACCCGTTGCCCAGGTGGACGCTAATGATGTTCGTCTGCTCGACCGGCTTGCCCAGGTAGCGCGCCGCCGCCCCGGTGATGAACTTGTGGCTCGTCCCGTGGAAGCCGTATTTCCTCAGGTGGTAGTCCGTGTACCACTCGCGCGGCACCGCGTACATGAACGCCTTCGCGGGCATCGTCTGGTGGAACG
This sequence comes from Kiritimatiellia bacterium, assembly GCA_045627965.1. Classification (GTDB taxonomy): domain Bacteria; phylum Verrucomicrobiota; class Kiritimatiellia; order CAIQIC01; family Lenti-01; genus RGIG3636. The sequence continues at coordinate 1,733 of JAZQOP010000259.1, forward strand.
CCGTGTCGAACACCGCCACCTGGCGCGCCGCCGGAAAGACCTTCTCCGCCTCCTCGATGCCCATCAGGTTCGCCGGATTGTGCAGCGGCCCAAGCGGGAAGTAGCGCCGGATCGCATCCTTGACCGCCGCCGTCGCCTCGACCGTGTCGGAGTATTCCTCCCCGCAGTTCAGCACGCGGTGCCCGACGCCTTCGATCTCGCCCGCGTCGCAGATCACCCCGTCCGCCGCGTCCGTCAGCAGCGCCACCACTCGCTTCAGCCCGTCCGCATGCGTCGGCAGCGGCGACTCCTCGACCACCTTCTTCTCGCCGCCGGCAGGATACGTCTTGTGCGTAATGCGCCCGACCGGCTCGCCGATCTTTTCGACCAGTCCCGAGGCCAGCACGGCGAAATGCTCGGCGTCCTCGAGGTCGATCAGCTGATACTTGAGGGAGGAGCTGCCGGCGTTGATGACCAGAATCTTCATGGAATGTCCTTTCGTTGCGCAAGGCCCTTGCCCGGCGCGAGGGGTGAACAGGTGGGAGGAAAAACGGCAAGAAAAAAGAGCCGGCGGAAACCGGCTCTCGTTCGCCATGTCCCTTAGAGGGAGGCGGCGTAGGTGGCGCGGCGGGCGTTGATGCGGGCGCGGGCCGCCTTGCGGCGACGCTTCTCGCACGGCTTCTCGAAATGCCGCTTCGCCCGGATGTCACGCATGATGCCTTCGCGATCCAGCTTCTTCTTGAGCCGGCGCAGCGCCTTCTCGACGCTCTCGCCCTTGCGGATCTTGATCTCGGTCGTCATCGTCATGTCTGAAATTCACCTGCCTTCGGATGCATGCCGGCGACGCGGCAATCCGCCCGCCGTCCGGCCCGCCGCGGAATTGCCTCCCGGCGGAAAACGCGCGAACCATACCCTCCCCCGGCCCCCCCGTCAACAACAAACCCGCGCCCCTGCAAAAAAAGACGGTCCCA
>JAZQOP010000260.1:0-3643 GCA_045627965.1 Kiritimatiellia bacterium
TAGCAGAATCGGGGGCGCTTTTCCGTTTTTTGCGGCAGGAGGGCCGGAGGGGGGCGGGAGCCGCCCCGGGGCGGCTCCCGCCCCCCTTCGGCCCTCCCGCACCGCCCTCGCGGGGTGTCCCTTGACATCCTGCAACTTTCACAACTTTCAGGGCCGGCATTGGGGGCTTGGCACGGGGCGCGCGATGGGGTAGAGTGGGCGCATCCGAGGGAACGATCCATGCAGACGAAACGATTTTTGGCGATGGCGGGGCTTGTGGCGGCGGCGGTGGCGGCGGCGGCGGGGCCGGGGTGCGGCCGCGGCGCGGCGGCCCCGGGCGAGCCGGTCACGGTGGGGCGCCTGCTGGAGCGGATGGTCGATCCGATGTCGCTGCCGCGGCTGGACCGGCCGGACACGAAGCTCTACACGTCCTACGACCCGGCGGGCGGGGACAACGACTACAACCACTTTTTGCGCGATTCCGACGATCCGGGCTGGAAGGTGATGGTCGACCTGAAGGGCCCCGGATATGTCTCGCGCATCTTCACGACGGGCGCGATGCCCTGGGCCCCGTTCCAGTGGCGCTTCTATTTCGACGGGGAGAAGGTGCCGCGCCTGGAGGGCGACATCCAGGAAATCTTCGGCGGGGCGCAGGCGCCGTTCCTGAAGCCGCTGTCGGAATATCGCAACAACTGCTGGTATTCGTTCGTGCCGATGCCGTTCGCGAAGGGGCTTCGGATCGAATGCAAGCCGGACTGGCGCGACGCCAAGGCGTTCTTCCAGGTGGCGGTCTCGCAGCTGCCGCGAGGGACGAAGGTCGAGACGTTTACGCCCGGGCTGTCCGCGGAGGACCGCGCGGCGCTGGACAAGGCCGTCGCGGCGCTCGGCGCGCCCCGGGCGTCCGGGGCGGACGGCGAAGCGTGCGCCGTGGCGGAGGGGACGCTGGGGGCTGGCGTGCAGGAGTGGACGCTGGCGCCCGGCGCGGCGGCGGCGCCGCGCGGCGGGGTGGTGCAGCGGCTGGAGATCGAGCCGCGCTGGGACCTGCTGCCCGTCGGGAAGCGCGACGCCGTGCTGCGAGACTGGATGCTGGAAATCCGCTGGGACGGGGCGGCGGAGGCGTCGGTGAAGGTGCCGCTGGGGGACTTTTGCGGGATGCCGTGGCGGCGGCTGGCGGCGGGGTCGCACTATTTCGGGATGGAGGCGGCGGACGGGGCGCTGTTCAATGCGTTTCCTGCGCCGTTCGCGAAGGAGATGCGTGTGCGGCTGGTGCCGGGGGACATTCCGCTGGTGGAGACGGCGGTGCGGGCGTCGTGGCGGCCGCTGGCCGAGGGCGAGGCGATCGGCGCGGGGGGGCTGGGCTACCTGCACGCGGGGTTCCGGAAGACGGCGCCGGTGACGGGTGGAAGCCCGCATTTCGTGGCGCGCCATGCGGGGCGCGGGGGGAAATATGTCGGGTGCCTGCTGGCGGTGGCGACGCTGGACGGGAGCTACTGGGTGCTCGAGGGGGACGAGACGATCCGCAAGGACTCCGAGAAGGTCGGCCAGTGGCACGGGACGGGGCTGGAGGACTACTTCAACGCGGGGTGGTATTACCGCAACGTGATGGCGGGGCCGCTGCACGGCATCTTCGTCAAGGAGGCGCACCGCACGGTGCAATATCGCATCCACGCGGCCGATCCGTGCGTGTTCGAGGATTCGTTCGACCTGTCCTTCGAGCGGCTGCCGAAGCAGCGCAACCGGAATTTCTTCGAGTCGACGGCGTTTTTCTACTTTCCGGAGCCGGGGGCGGCCGACACGCCGGCGATTCCGCCGTTCAACCGCGCCTGTCCGCGCGATCCGAACTACGAGGCGGCGACGGCGATGTTCTCGCTGTGGAACTACGAGCGCTTCGGCGATGTGCGCGGCGAACGGGAATACCTGGCGGGGCGCCTGGCGACCGACCTGCCGCAGCGGCTGCCGGCGCGGATGCTTGAGATGTACCGCCTGCGCCTGGCGGCGCTCGACCAGTGGCTGCTGGAGGAGGCCGGGCAGGAGGGCGCGCCGCTGAGGTCGTTCATCGACGCGTGCGCGGATCCGGCGGTCCGGGCCGCCGGGGAGCTCGTCGATACGCCGGAGCCGGTCGGCTACCTCTACGCGAACATGCCGGTCAGGATTTTCATCGACGGCCAGGAGGTGCGCACGGGGACGGGGCATCCCGAGCAGGCGGAAATCTTTCCGCTGGCGCTGGCGCCCGGCGAGCACCGCGTGGACTTGCTGGCGCCGGACCAGCCCTATCCCGACTGGATCTTCTTTGCCGTCAAGAAGGGCCATGCCATCGATGGCACGCGCGAAAACTGGCTGTTCAACCTGCATGCGCCGGCGGGGTTCCCGGCGGACGGGCAGGGGCGCGGCCCCGAGGCTGGCTGGCATCCCGTCGGCAAGGGCATCCACGGGCCGCCGACGGAGCCGTATTTCCACACGGCGCCGGACCCGGTCGTCGGCCTGTTCCTGGGCGGCGAAGGGTGCGGGCGCGGCCAGGAAGGCGGATTGCGCGGCATCCGCGCGACGCACGACTATCCCGGCGGCAAGGCGCCTCCCGACGCCGTCAAGGCCTTCACGGGCACGATCGTGGTGCCCTGAAAAGCCGGCGGCGGGGCGGCGGCCCCGCCGTCGCGGTTCTGGACGGAACGCGGGCGGGGCGTCGAATTGTGTTGGGTTTTGGGTGCGGGAGGGGTAGGATGGGGGCGCGGTCGGCGAATGGGTCGCCGGCGCGCGGCGGCGCGGAAGCGCAGGAAGGATGTCGAAATGACGGAACGCAAGATGGAACGTGCGGCGGAACGGACGGGGCGGGAGGGCTTCACCTTGATCGAAATCCTGCTGGTGGTCGTGATCATCGGCATCCTGGCGGCGGTGGCGGTCCCGAAGCTGAGCGGCCGCGTGGGGCAGGCGCAGGTGAATGCGGCGAAGGCGAGCATCGAGGCGATCGGGCTGGCGGTGAACATGTACGAGGTCGACAACGGGAAGTTCCCGGACAGCCTGCAGAACCTGCTGACGAAGGGCGGGGAGATCAACTGGAACGGGCCCTACCTGGAGAAGGCGACGAAGGATCCGTGGGGAAACGACTTCCAGTACACGAAGAACGGCAACTCCTACAGCATCGTGTCGGCTGGGCCGGACGGGACGTTCGGGTCGGAGGACGACGTCAAGTCGAACTAGGGCGGGGGGAGGCGCGTCCGCCGCGTGGAAAGCCGCCAGGAAAACAGGTTTCCATTGTGTGTTCCGTTGAGCGCAAAGCCCAAGCCGAAGTCGTAGGGCGACCGCGAAACGGGAGCTTTCCCGCAGGAAAGAAACGAGCGGAGCCATGCGACGCGAAGTGGTCCAAAAACCCGTGAAACAGGTTTCCATTGCGTGGAAGCGGGGCGGGTTTACGCTGGTGGAGATCCTGCTGGTGGTGGTGCTGATCGGGATCTCGCTGGGGGTGTCGGTCCCGATTTTTGCCAGGAGCGTGCGGGGGGCGCGCCTGCGGCAGTCGGGGCGGATGGTGCTGGCGATGCACCGGCAGGCGCGGTCGAAGGCGGTGCTGGGGCAGTGCTATGCGTCGCTGTTCTTCGACGAGCGGCTGGGGACGGTGGAGCTGTTCACGCAGTCGGAGGGGGCGCAGAAGGACTCGTTTTTCGACACGCTG
>JAZQOP010000261.1:0-2317 GCA_045627965.1 Kiritimatiellia bacterium
GTTACGGGGATGAGGCGGGGGGGGTGGGGGTGTGGGGCGTCTGGCGGGGGGCGCCGGAGCGGGGGCGGGCGGAACGGATGGAGACGCGGTCGCCGGCCAGGATGACGGGGGCGTGGCGCTCGGCGGCGATGGCAAGGAGGACGTCGAGGGCTTCGGGGGGCTGCGGGGTCGCCAGGACGAGGGGGCGGCCGGGCTTGACGATGCCGCCTTTTTCGGCGGCGATGTGCTTCAGGGTCGGGCCCAGGAAGTCGGTATGCTCCAGGCCGAGGGGGGTGATGACGGAGGCGACGGGGTCGACGACGTTGGTGGCGTCGAGGCGGCCGCCCATGCCGGTCTCGACGATGGCGAGGTGGACGTGTCGGGCGAGGAAGTGGCGGAAGGCGATGGCGGTCGTCAGTTCGAAGAAGGTGGCGGGGCGCGCCCTGGGGGCGGCGGCCTGGCGGGCGTCGGCGGCGACGGCCAGGTCGATGAGCGCGGAAAGGTCGTCGTCGGCGATGGGTCCGCCGTCGACCTGGATGCGTTCGTTGAAGCGGAAGATGTGTGGCGAGGTGTAGAGGGCGGTGCGCAGGCCGGCCGCCCGGCAGATGGAGTCCAGCATGGCGGCGGTGGAGCCCTTGCCGTTCGTGCCGGCGATGTGGACGCAGGGGAGGGCGAGGGGGTCGACGTCCATTTCTGCGAGGAGGGCCCGGACGGTGTCGAGGCCGAACTTGACCGTGTGGCCGCCGGTGCGGGAGAAGAGGTCGGAGATTTTTTGGTCGAGCGTGTTCATGGGCGTCCGGGAACGATGGGGCCGCGTCGAGGGGAAGTCAAGCCGGAGTCGGGGCGGGATGCAGGAATTTGCGGACGAATTTCCGCAAAAGTGCGGGGATGCGGGGATGAAAAAAGCGCCCCGCCGGCGGGCGGGGCGCGGTGGCGGAGCCGCAGGGGGCGGCTAGCCGTTGCGCTTCTGGAAGTCGGCCATGAAGCCGATGAGGGCGTCGATGGAGGCCTCGGGGCAGGCGTTGTAGATGGAGGCGCGGATGCCGCCGACGGAACGATGGCCCTTGAGGCCGCTCATGCCGGCCGCGACGGATTCCTTGACGAAGAGGGCTTCGAGTTCTTCGGTCGGGAGGCGCCAGGTGACGTTCATCGGGGAGCGGAAGGCCTTGACGGCGGTGCCGCGGTAGAAGCCGCCGGAGTTGTCGATGGCCGCGTAGAGCTTGGCCGCCTTGGCCTCGTTGATGGCCTGGATGCCGGCCGCGCCGCCCTTGGCGAGGAGCCAGCGGGAGACGAGCATCAGGATGTAGATGCCGAAGGTCGGGGGCGTGTTGTAGAGGGAGTTTTCCTTGGCCTGGGTGCGATACTGGAGCATCGTGGGCAGGCTTTCGGGGGCGCGCTCGATGAGGTCCTTGCGGATGACGGCAAGCGTCACGCCGGAGGGGCCGAGGTTCTTCTGGGCGCCGGCGTAGATCATGCCGAACTGGGTGATGTCGACGGGGCGGGAGAGGATGTCGGAGGACATGTCGGCGATCAGAGGGGCCTCGGTCTTCGGGAACTTCTTGATCTGGGTGCCGGCGATGGTTTCGTTGGAGGTGACGTGGACGTAGGCGGCGCCGGGGGTGTAGGGGAGGGCGTCGAAGTCGGGCATGTTGGTCGGGATTTCCTTGGAGGTGTCGGCAAGGATGTTGACGTTGCCGACCTTCTTGGCTTCCTTGATGGCCTTGTTGGCCCAGGTGCCGGTGTTGACGTAGTCGGCGGTGGCGCCGGCGGTCAGGAAGTTCAGGGGGACCTGGGAGAACTGGAGGGAGGCGCCGCCCTGGAGGAAGAGGACCTGGTAGTCGTCGGTGACGCCGAGGAGCTTGGAGATGTTGGCGACGGCTTCGGCGTGGACGGCGTCGTAGGCCTTGCCGCGGTGGGAGTGCTCCATGATGGACATTCCGGTGCCGTTGAAGTCGGTCAGTTCGGCCTTGGCCTGCTCCAGGACCTCGAGGGGGAGGACGGCGGGACCGGCGTTGAAATTATGAGCTCTGGACATGATCAGTTCCTTGGTTATGGGTTTTGTTGTCAACGTCGAGGAAGGATAGCGCGCGGGGTGGGCGAAGGCAAGCACGAGAAAACCGTGGAGCGGAAACGCTTTACCCGGGTGGGGCGGCGACCTGGCGGCTACTCCGAGAAGCCTGTGAAGAGGGGGAGAGGTGCGGCATGCGGGTGGGGGAGGGGGGCCGGGGCGGGGAAGCGCTGGCGGGCGGACATTTCGCGGCGGCGGCGCCAGGCGGCCCAGATGCCGAGGAGCGCGAGGAGGAGCGGCAGGACGGCGAGGGCCACGGCCAGGGGGGTG
>JAZQOP010000262.1:0-5882 GCA_045627965.1 Kiritimatiellia bacterium
GGAGCGGGGGAAGAAGGGGTCGGGGGGGGGGAGGGGGAAGAAGTTGCGCCAGCGGGGGGGGGAGGGGGCGTTCTTTTGGAGCTCGAAGCGGGGGGCGTCGAGGTCGTCGGCATCCTGGAGGAGGAGGGAACGGGATCGGGAGACGGGGAAGTATTCGATCCAGGGGACGCCGACGGAGTGGGGGTGGCCGTCGCGGCCCCAGACGGTGACGGAGTCGACGCGGTCCTCGCCGCGGAAGGCGTGGGCGGTGACGGCGACGTCGCGGGTGCCGTCGGGGGCGTCGCGGGCTTCGGTCTTGAGGATGGAGGGGGTGCGTGCGGCGTGGGGTGCGAAGGCGTCGGCGCCGATGTGGTTGGCGAAGGCCTCGTGCTCCCAGAAGGCGGAGGCGCGGTCGGCGGAGGAGCGGTAGATGGTTTCGTGCGTGCGGAGCTGCTGGTAGAGGGGGATGGAGAGGATGGGGGCGAGGGCGAAGTAGAGGTGGTGGAAGTAGTCGGCGTTGAACTGGAGGAAGCGGGCGCGGATTTCGCGGAAGTCGTTGTCGCGGAAGCGAGCGGGGTCGGCGTCCATGTCGAAGGCGTCGAGGTGCGCGGGGCGGAGGTGGTTGATCTTGAGGTGCTTGTCGAAGGAGAAGTCGTCGCCGAAGCCGACGTCGCGGTCGCGGAGGAGGTCGAGCATCTGCTTCTGGGCGAGGGCGGTGAAGAGGAGGCGGTACTGGACTTCGTTGTTGCGGTGTGGGGTGCGGAAGAGGGCCTCGAACTCGTGGTTGGCCATCATGGTGAAGGGATATTGGTCGTCGAGGTTGCGGGAAAACTTTTCGAGTTCGCGGATGGCGGCCTTGAGGTGGCGCTTGCCGGAGAAGGAGGCGGGGTCCTCGGCGGAGAGGGGGGAGGGGGGGCGGGAGAAGAGGAGGTCGGGGGCGGCATCGTTGCCGTAGAGGAGGAATGAGCCCTCGTGGTAGGCGGGGGCGGGCTTGTGGACGGTGGCGACGAGGGTCTGGGTGCGGGTGACGGTGCGGGAGCCGCCGTGGCCGTCGGGGACGCGCTCGGTCCAGTAGATGGTCTTGGTGCCCTGGTAGGCCTTTTCCTCCCAGTCCTGTCGGAGGGCGCGGCCGATGACGAAGGGGTTGCCGTTGATTTCGCCGCTCAGGGAGAAGAGGACGGAGCGGGTTTCGGGGTCGCCGAGGAGGGCTTCGTCCCAGCCGAAGGTTTTCTGGAGGTCGCGGAGGCGGCCCTGGGTGAAGAAGGGGTCGATGTCGAGGATGGGGGCGACCTGGTGGACGAGGCGGGCGGGCATCTGCCAGTCGAAGAGGCGGTTGAGGGGGGCCATCTGGGCCCAGGCCTCGAGGTCCTTTTCGTCGCGGCGGGCCTGGAGGTCGTCGACGGCGGCCTGGCATTGGGCGACCTTCGGGGTGACCTTGGCCTTGACGAGCAGGAGGATGAGGATGCCGACGAGGACGATGGCGAGGAGCCATCCGACGACGAGGAGGAAGGTGCGGAAGGCGGACCAGCGGCGGAGGCGCGCCTGGGCGTCGGCGAGGGCGGCTTCGAGGCGGCGGAGCCCGGCGATGGTGACGGCGTTGGCGTCGGGGTCGACGCCGGATTTTTCGACGAGCTCGTCGAAGAGGTCCTGGGCGGCCTTGGCGTGTCGTTCGCGGAGGTCGTCGCGGTAGAGGGGGATGGGTTCGAAGAGCTCGTCCACGGCGTCGGGGGGTCGCGGGGGCGTCTAGGCGAAGTCGCGGCGAGGCGGCGCGAGGGGCCCTTCCTAGAAGAAGGTGCCGCGGGCGCGGGCCTTGGTTTCGGCGCTGGCGGTGAAGGGGATGCGGGTGGTGTATCCGGCGCGGGCGGCGACGATCATCTTGGTGGGCCAGGCGAAGATGTCGGCGTTCCACTGGTTGACGGTGTCGTTGTAGAGGGCGCGAGCGGCGGTGATTTCCTTCTGGAGGTAGCTGTTCTGCTGCATGGCGTCGGCGATGGCGGCGTGGGCCTTGAGCTCGGGGTAGGCCTCGACCTGGGGGAAGAGGCGGCCGAAGGCGGTGTCGAGCTGGGCGGAGACGGCGTTGCGGGAGCCGTCGGCGCGGGCGCCGCTGCGGAAGGCGGCGACGGACTTCATGACGTCCTTGTCGAGGTCGATGGCCTTTTCGACGAGGGGGGCGACGTTCTGGAGGATCTGGACGCGCTGTTCGAGGTAGTTGTCGATCTGGGAGGCGTCGGCCTGGATCTTCTGCTGGAGCTTGCGGAGGTAGTTGCGGGCGGAGATCTTCATGAAAAGGAAGATGAGGCCGGGGAGGATGCCGAGGATCCAGAGGCAGATCTCGAAGAGCGTGGAGCCGAAGCCCACCTGGACGGGGATTTGCTTTTCGATGACGTTGATGTCGCGGCCGGAGGCGTTTACGTTGCCGGTCATTTCGTCGAGTTCGTTGGCCATGGGGTGCTCCTTGCGTTGCGGTTGTCCCGACATCATAGCCGCGGAAGGGGGCGATGTCAAACGCGGCGCAGGGGGGCGGGGCAGGTTTGGCGGGCGAAAGGGGCACAATTCACTTGCCAAGGGGGTCGCGGCGCGGTATTTTCGCGCGCGTCTTCGGTCGTGCCTGTAGCTCAATTGGACAGAGCGTTAGCCTCCGGAGCTAAAGGTTGCGGGTTCGACCCCCGCCAGGCACACCATATTTCCACCGGCCGGGCGGCGCAGACCAGCGCCGCCTGAACCATAAGCGACCAAGAAAGGATGGCCTCCATGGCCCTGACAGTCAAAGATATGAAGGGACGCAAGATCGGCATTTGCGTTTCCGGCGGACTCGATTCCAAGACGATTGCGACGCGGCTGCGCGAAGCCGGGGCGAAGGTGCTGTGCTTCACGGCGGATCTGGGGCAGCCCGACGAGAAGGACATCCGCGACGTGGCCACGAAGATGGCGCCCTGCGGCGTCGAGACGGTCATCGTGAACATTCGCAAGCCGATGGCGGAGGCGTGCTTCCAGGCCATCAAGGCCGAGGCGACCTACGACGGCGGCTACTGGAATTCGACCGGCATCGGCCGGGCCGTGACGACGCGCGAGATCGTCAAGGCGATGAAGGCGCGCGGCATCGACACGCTGGTGCACGGCGCGACGGGCCGCGGCAACGACCAGATGCGCTTTGAGCGCTACACGAACCAGTTCGCGCCCGAAATGAACGTCTACGCCCCGTGGCGCGATGCCGAGCTGCTGAAGGAGTTCCCGGGCCGCACGCAGATGTGCGAGTATCTGGCCAAGCACGGCATCGTCGCCTTCCCGGGCGGCAAGAAGCGCTATTCGACCGACTGCAACATCGCCGGGCTCTCCCACGAAGCGGAAGACCTCGAGAGCATGCAGACGCCGATGACCATCGTCGAGACCACGATGGGCACCTGGCCGATGGGCGCGCCGGACAAGATCGAGAGCGTCAAGATCAAGTTCGAGAAGGGGCGCCCGGTCGAGCTCAACGGCAAGAAGCTGTCGCCGTTCGACCTGATCGTCGAGGCGAACAAGATCGGCGGGCGCAACGGCCTTGGGCTGTCGCACGCGCTGGAAAACCGCATCATCGGCACGAAGAGCCGCGGCGTCTACGAGGCCCCCGGCATGGAGCTGCTCGGCAAGGCGCTGCGCTACGTCTACCAGGCGATCCTCGACCGTCGCTCGACCGACCTGTTTGAGCGGCTGTCGAAGTTCATTGCCAACCAGATCTACGACGGGCGCTACTTCGACCTGTCCACGCAGGCCGCGTTCGCCGCGATCGACACGTTCGCCGAAAAGGCGACGGGCACGGTCAAGGTCGGCCTCTACAAGGGGAACATCCTCTTCCAGGGGCTGACGGGCGTGAAGGCGTCGCTTTACTTCGAGGAAAATGCCTCGATGGAAGATGCGCAGAAGGGGCTCAACCCCGTCTCCAGCCAGGGATTTGCCGAAATCCAGTCCGTCGAGGCCCGCTCGATGGCCAAGGCCAAGCACATCAAGTAGCCGAACGCCATAGGCGTTGCGAAACCCGCTCGGGACCCCGGGCGGGTTTTTTTGTGCCGTGACGACGAGATCCGCCCGCCGCCTTTGGGAATTTGTCCTGTCCAGATGACCGTTTGTCGGCGATGGCGGGGGGGGGCGGACTCATGCGGCTGAAAAAAATTTTGCCGAGCCCGTTTCTATTTTTCCATCTTGCGGTATGTTCGTATTCAATTGTGCAAAATGAGAAAAATAAAAAACAACCAAGGATACAAAATATGATCAGCAAGCTGGTTCAAAAAGGCAACAAAATCGAAATCTACGACGAAAACGGGCGGATTTTGGGCATTCGGTATACCGAAGGGAAGGTTGTCGGTCGTACGGCCCAGGCCTTCGCCATCCAGGAAGATGACCGGATTCTCCTTTGCGACGCGAAAGGTCACTTGATTTACACGAAGCTCGTGTAACAAGAAAAAGGGGGGCATTCGGCGGTTGGTATGCCGAGTGCCTCCAATATCCAGGCGATGGCGAAAAATTTGGAGTGTCGATGTGCTTTTCTTTTTCCCAAGAGCGTGCGGGGTGCAAATTTTGACCTGGTGGTCAAAAAATGAGCGGATGGGCGGGGCGAACTGGCGGAAGAGCGGGCATTTTTCGTCTTGGCATGGATTGTGCTATGGTATGGGGTGCCCGTGCGAGAGGCGCCGATGGACGGGCGGCATGCAGAAAAAAGAGGGGGCGGATGGGAAGGTGAGGGGTCAGTTACAACAAAAAACCGGACAAAAAGTGATGGGGTGAATGCGGTCATGCGGCTGCGGCGTTGGCTTGGGCGGCGGTACGGTTGTCCAGGACGCGCCTGGGGATGGAGTTGATGACTTCCTGTAGGACGCGGATGGCGTGATGTGAAACGCGGCTGAAGTCGGTCCCTTTCGGGTACCAGCGGCGGACCAGGGCGTTGGCGTTTTCGACGGAGCCCTTTTCCCAGGAGGCGTAGGCGTGCGTGTAGTAGAGCTTCAGTTCCCGGTTTAGGCTGGCCAGGATGGCCGCGATGGCCGCGTCATCGAGGAATTCCGATCCGTTGTCGGTTGTGATGCTTTTCAGGACGCGGATTTCCTTGCGCCGGACGATGTCCCTCAAGGCTTGGAGGACGGCATTCGGGGTCAGGTGCCGCAGGCGTCGGATGATGTAAAACCGCGTGCATCGGTCGATGAGTACGAGGAGCCCGCCGTGGCCGCCGCGGCCGGAGACGATGGTGTCCATCTCGAACTGCCCGGGTTCTGACTGGTCGCCGACCTCTGGCGGGCGATCCGTGATGCACAGGTGGTCGGGCCGCAACTTGGAACGGACGGGTTTTGCCCGCTGTTTCGGCGGTTTTCTTGAAGGCCTCAGCATGTCATCGCGATTGAGGCCGCCGTCGCCGGCGTTGATGTGCTGGTAGATGCAGGAGGTGGACGGGACCCACGGATGGCAGCCCTGGGCCACGAGAACGCTGCGGGCATGGTTCGGCGACAGCCGGTCTTTGACGATGAGCTCTTTCAGCATGGCCGCGATGTGGTTGGTGTAGCGCTGAGGGACGCCTTTGTTCAGGGCTCCGGCATCCACGACGGCTTGCGCACGAGAGGCGGAGTAGTCGTGGATGTCCTTGTCCTTGAAGGTGTTGGGCACGGGATTCAGCCCGCGCCGGATCTCGTCAGACAGCGTGCTGCGGGCGATGCCCAGCTTCGCCGCGAGACGGCGGAGGGACAGCCGCTCCTTCTTGGGGCGGCGCAGGTTCTGGTTGTAGAGGCATTCAATCTGCAAACGTTTTTCCATGGACAAATGGCGTTTGCGTTCAGGGCTGGATGGGTGTAGGTTGCGCATGTCGGTCATCTCCTTCATCTCCTTGTCTACTGTTGCAAGCACATGATGGGTAGGGATCGACGCTCGGGCTTCTGGCACCC
>JAZQOP010000263.1:0-2272 GCA_045627965.1 Kiritimatiellia bacterium
TCGCGGAGATCGAGAAGCTCGATCCGCGCATGAAGGGCCTGCCGGACATTCTGAACAGCGAGACCGGGGAGCGATTCCGGGAGCTCGTGATGGTCCACGGACACGGATTTCTGGACGCTTTCAAGATCGCCAATGCCGACAGACTGGCCGAGGAAAAACGCCAAAGGACGGCAGCGGCGGAGAAGCAGGCGGCCTACACCGCGGCGGCAGGAAAGAATCACCTGGCCACGCCGAAGGGCGGCGGCGAGGGGCGAAAACGCGGAGGGCGGACCACTAACCGTGGACAACCCGTCCGTTTCCCGCTATCCTTCGCACCGATGATTCCGCTTTCGCCAGCCACCCACGCCGACTACCTGCACGACGAATCGCAATTCGCCGGCGTCGCCTCGCACTTTGCGCAACCCGCCAGCCTCGACGAGCTGCTGGCCGACGTCCGCGCCGCCCGCGAACAGGACCTGCCCATCACCCCCCAGGGCGCCCGCACGGCCCTGACCGGGTCGGGCGTCCCGACCACCCCGCGCGGCCTGCTGCTTTCCATGTCGCGCCTGGCGGGCATCGGTCCCGACCGCCGCGCCGACGGTGTTCCGCTCCTCCGCGCAGGGCCCGGCGCCACCCTGGCCGAGGTCCGCGCCGCCTGCCCGCCCGGCTGGTTCTTTCCCGCGGACCCGACGGAGCCGACGGCCAGCATCGGCGGCATCCTGTCGACCAACGCCTCCGGAGCGCGCTCCTACCGCTACGGGCCCGTCCGTCCGCACGTCCACGCCCTTACGATCGTCCCGCCCTTCCACCCCGGGCTGCCGCCCGAGCCGCGGGTCCTCCGCCGGACGCATCCCGCGCCGCGCGCCGCCGTCAAGACCGCCGCCGGCTACCGCCTCGACGCCCCGGACCCCGTCGACCTCTACATCGGGTCCGAAGGCACCCTCGCCATCCTGGCCGAGGCGGTCCTCGTCCTGTCGCCGGTGCCGCCCGTCGTGCAGGCGCTGCTCGTCCCGGTGCCCGACAGCCCCGACCTGCCGCTGCCGGCGCTCCGGGCGCTTCCGCACATCGCGGCCATCGAGTATTTCGGCGCCGACGCCCTGGCGCTGCTACGCGCCCGCGGCCGTGCGGCCCCGTGCGGCCCGGCGGCGGCCTCGGACGCCCTGGGCGCGCTGGCCATCGAGCTCCACGCCCCCGACGAATCCGCCGCCGACGCCGTCCTTTCCGGCATCCTCGACGCCCTTTCCGGCGCCGGCGCCCTGCCCTGCCCGGACGCCGCCGTCCTGGCCACCACGCCCGGCGAGCTCCGCCGCCTGGCCGACTTCCGGCACGCGGTCCCCGAAGCCGTCAACGCCGTCGTCGCCGCCAACCGCCGCCGCGCCCCGGCCCTGACGAAGATCGCGACCGACTTCGCCGTCCCTGCGGGGCGCCTGCCCGAGCTCCTGCGCGCCTACCGTGCCGACCTGGCCGCCGCCGGCATCCCGCACGCCGCGTTCGGACACATCGGCGATGCGCACATCCACCTCAACCTGCTGCCCGAGGAGCCGGACCAGATTCCCGTCGCGCACGGGCTGGTACACCGCTGGGCCGCGCTTGTCGCGGGGCTGGGGGGGAGCCTTTCCGCGGAGCACGGCATCGGCAAGCTCAAGCGCCCCCTGTTCCTCGCACACACGCCCGGGCCCGTCCTCGACCGCATGGCCGCCGTCAAGGACGCCCACGACCCCCGCCACCTCCTGAACCCCGGAACCCTGCTGCCATGAACGCCTCCGCCCCCCCCGCACCCGCCCCTGCCGCCGACACCCTTCCTGCCGCCTTCCCGCGCGCCGACGCCTACCTTTTCGACCTCGACGGCACCCTGGTCGACTCCAACCAGCTGCACGTCGACACCTGGGCGGCCGTCGCGGCGCACCACGGGCATCCGCTTGTCGACCCCGAGCACATCGGCAACTGCGGACTGCCGACCGTGGACGTCGTGACCACGCTCCTCCGCTGGCCGGTCACGCGCGAGCAGGCCGTCGCCTATGGCGAGGAGAAGGAGACCCTCTACCGCGAGACGATCCGGGCCAACGGCATCGCACCGATCCCGGGCGCCGTGGAGTTCCTGCGCCGCGCGCACGCCGCCGGCATCCGCATCGCCATCGCCACCTCCGCCCCCCGCGAGAACCTCGACGCCTGCATCGACGCCCTCGCCCTCCGCCCCTACCTTTCCGCCACCGTCTCCTCCGCCGACGTCCCCCCCGGCCGCGGCAAGCCGCACCCCGACATCTTCCTCCTGGCCGCCGAGCGCGCCGGCGTC
>JAZQOP010000264.1:0-1683 GCA_045627965.1 Kiritimatiellia bacterium
AAAGGTCGATGGAAGGGCCGGGAAACCCCGGGCTTGCGGGAGGGGGCGGCGGTGTGGTAGGGTGGGCGGCGCTATGAGAACAAAGGAACAGAGGACGGGGTTGGCGGATGCGTCGTGGCTGGCGTCCGCGATGGTTTACCAGGTGAATTTGCGCGCGCTGGCGGCGCGGGAGCCGCGGAATCCGGTGGAGGCGGCGGTGGAGCGGCCGCTGGAGGAGTCGCCGCTGGGGTATCTGGCGCGGAACCTGTCGCGGCTGAAGCGGCTGGGGTTCACGGTGCTGTATCTGCTGCCGCCGTATCCGATCGGGCGGGTGGGGCGGAAGGGGATCGGGTCGCCGTATTCGTCGCGAGACTTCCTGGCGATCGAGGGGGAGTATGGGACGAAGGGGGAGGCGCTGGCGCTGGTGGCGCGTGCGCACAAGCTGGGGCTGAAGGTGATCTTCGACATTACGCCGAACCACACGGCGCGGGACCATGTGTGGATGGCGGAGCATCCAGAATACTACGTGCGGAACGCGGACGGGAGCGCGTTCTTCGACTGCGACTGGTCGGACACGGCGAAGCTGGACTACCGGCAGCCGGCGCTGCGTGCGGCGATGGTGGAGGTGTATGACCACTGGCTGTCGTGCCTGGGGGACGGCGACGGCATCGACGGGTTCCGCCTGGACATGGCGCATTTCATCAACGAGCGCGGGTTCTGGGACGAGGCGATGCCCGAGCTGCGGCGGCGGCATCCGGGGCGCGAGCTGCTGTTCCTGGCGGAATGCTACGGGTTCGGGAACAACCAGGACCTGTTCCGGCGCGGGATCGTGGCGGCGTATGACGACGATTTCTACAAGCTGGCGCAGTATGGCTACGCGGTGGACGAGGCGACGGGCGAGTCGCGGGTCCGGCTGGGGGAGGATGCGCAGCACAACCACGATTTCCACCCGATCCTGGAGGCGTGGGGCGACGGCGGGATCGCAGGGGCGGCCGGGCGGGTCCTGATGCGCTATGTCGAGGCGGCCGGCGATTTCGCGACGCCGCGCTACGTGGCGCGCTACACGGACAACCACGACGAGGGGCGCGGTCTCTACCGCTTCGGGCCGGGCGCGGTCCGCGCGATGAATACGCTGGCCTTCCTGGCGCCGCGGACGATCCCGTTCATCCTGTGCGGGGAGGAGTTCGGGGCGCTGGACAGGCCGTCGATCCACGCGCGGTGCCAGACGTGCGACAAGGGGCGGCGGATCCTGCTGGCGGACGGGCGCGAGGTGCGGATCGAAGGGGTGGAGTTCGAGGGCAACGTCTACGCGCGCGGGATGGAGGCGCGGATGGAATGGTACGGGTTCTTCCAGGACCTGATGCGCCTGCGCCGCAAGAGCCCCGTGCTGGCGGAAGGGGGCTGCCGCCTGGTGGACGTCGGCGAGGTGGCCGCGCCGCGCGAGCGGACGGTCGTGGCGTTCGACCGGTCCCTGGGACGGCACCTGTGGCGGTGCGCGGTGAACCTGGGGGAGTCGCCGCGAAAGCTGTCGCGCGCGGAGTCGCTGCTGGGGGGGAAGGTCGTCTATGGCGGCCTGGAGGCGGACGGCACGCTGCCCGCGTTCTCGGCGGCGGTGGTGGCGGGCGGGGAGTAGGGGGGGGCCGGCGGCCAGGGGGCGGGAAGGGGGGAAGAGGGCGGGGGGGGGCGCGCCCGCGCGCCGCGGGG
>JAZQOP010000265.1:0-3292 GCA_045627965.1 Kiritimatiellia bacterium
GGGATCGGCGGCGGCGGCATTTTCCTGGCTCGTTGCATAATGGACTCCCTTTTTCTTGCCAAAACGTTCGTTCTTGGACAAGGATGCCCTCCCGGCGCCCGTTTGTCAAGCCCCGATCCAGCGCGTGATTTCATGGAAAAATCCTTAGGGTTTGTCCATAATCTCACGATGTGGCGGTCTCGGGAGGGCCAGGGGGTAAGGGGCCGAGGGTGCCAGGGGCTAGCGGGCTAGAGGGCTAGAGGGTTAGAGGGGTAAGGGGCCTAAGAGGCTAGGCTGGCCGGGAAGAGGCAGAGGGGCAAACCGGGAGGCGTGGGGGGCTCGCGTTTCGTCGGCGGCGGGGCCGAAGGCGGAGCGGCCGGGCTTATGGAGGCCGCCGCCGGAGGCCGGGGCGCCGTCGCGGCCGGGTGGCGGGGTCCAGGGCGGCCGGGCCGAGAGGCAAATGATGCGGCGGTGGCGCTCTTTCGCTTTGCAATTTGGGCGTCCATCGGGCATAGTGGCGGGACGCGCAAGCGACATGATGCCATGCTCCCGTTCTCCCTCTTTCTCTCCCTGAAGTATCTCAAGCCGAAACGGACCTTCCTTTCGGTCGTGACCGTGCTGTCGGTGCTGGGCGTCATGCTGGGCGTGGCCGTCCTGGTCATCGTCCTGTCGGTCATGGAAGGCTTCGACCGGATGTGGCAGGAGAAGATCCTGTCGTTCAACGCGCACGTCACGGTCAGCCTGCCGCTCGGGGACGACGGCGAACAGGCGGACGCCGACACGCTCGCCGGGTGGGCGGAATGGCTGGACGGCGTCGAGGGCGTCGAGGCCGCGGCCCCCTACTGGCAGTCGCTCGTCTTCATCCGGCGGCGTGGGGGAAGCGTCGAGACGCCCGTCGCCAAGGGCGTCGATCCGGAGCGGG
Source organism: Kiritimatiellia bacterium (assembly GCA_045627965.1). Lineage (GTDB taxonomy): Bacteria > Verrucomicrobiota > Kiritimatiellia > CAIQIC01 > Lenti-01 > RGIG3636. The sequence continues at coordinate 902 of JAZQOP010000265.1, forward strand.
AGGCGCTGGTCAGCCGGGTCGCCGAGAGCATCGTCGAGGGGGAATTTTCGCTCGACGACGGGAACGTCGTCATTGGCAGCGACCTGGCACGCCGCCTGGGCGTGCGCGTCGGCGACACGCTGGAGGTCTACTCGCCCGCGACGTTCCTCGGGGAGGACACGGTGCGGTTCCCGAAGGAGTGGCGCATCGCGGGGATCTTCGAGATGGGCATGTGGGAGTTCGACATGGGCTACGTCCTGGCGAGCCTGTGGGACTTGCAGGACTTCTGCGGCGGGGCGGGCGTGGGCGGAATCCAGGTGATGACGGGGGACCCCTACCGCGCCGACGTCGTCCGCGACCGCATCGAGGCGGCCGCCGCGGAGCGCCTTCCGCCCACGCGTCGGCGCGAATACCGCATGAACCCCGACGGCACCGCCTCCTGGCAAAGCCCGCGCGTCTGGGGCGCGACGTGGATGGAGCAGAACAAGCAGCTCTTCGCGGCCGTCCGCGTCGAAAAGAACATGATGTTCTTCCTTCTCATCTTCATCACCATCGTCGCGGCGTTCGGCATCACCAACACGCTCATCACCGTCACGGTCCAGAAGACCCGCGAGATCGGGCTGCTGCGGGCGCTGGGGTTCAGCTCCGGCGCGATCATGCGGGTCTTCTTCTGGCAGGGGTGGGTCAGCGGGGTCGCGGGCACGACGCTGGGGCTGGGGCTGGGGCTCATGGCCCTGCGCTACCGCAACGACCTGCTGCACTTCCTCAACGACCGCTGCGGGATGACCCTGCTGCCCAAGGAGCTCTACCACCTGGCCGAGCTGCCGAGCGTGACGACCGGCGGCGACATTGCGGCGGTGATGGTCTCGGTGCTCGTCATCTGCACGCTGGCCGCCGTCATCCCGGCGTGGCGGGCCAGCAAGCTCGACCCCGTGGAGGCCCTGCGCTATGAGTAGCGAACCGCTCCTGCTCGCCGAAGCCGTCGCCAAGGCCTACGTCGCCGGCCAGCGCCGCCTCGACATCCTGCGCGGCGTGGACCTGGCCGTCGCCGAGGGCGAATCCCTGGCCATCACCGGCATGAGCGGCGCCGGCAAGAGCACGCTGCTGCACATCCTGGGGGGGCTCGACCGACCCGACTCCGGGCGCATCGTCTTTGCCGGCCGCGACCTCTCCACGCTGTCCGAGCGCGAGCGGGCCAAGATCCGCGCCCGCGACGTCGGCTTCGTCTTCCAGTCCTACCACCTGCTGCCCGAGATGGACATCCTGGAGAACGTCGTGCTGGCGGGGCTCAACGTCCCGGGCGCGTGGTGCCGCGGGGCGCGGCTTCGCGAGCGGGCCAAGGCGCTGCTCGACCAGGTCGGCCTTTCCGCGCGCCTGGCGCACCGGCCGAACGAACTGTCCGGCGGCGAGCAGCAGCGCGTCGCGATCGCCCGCGCGCTGATGAACCGTCCCCGCCTGCTGCTGGCCGACGAGCCGACGGGGAACCTGGACTCGACGACCGGCGACGGCGTCCTGCAATGCCTTTTCGACCTCCGCGCGCGCGAAGGCCTGACCCTCGTCATGGTCACGCACAACGACGACGTCGCCGCCCGGTGCGACCGGCACCTCTGGATGCGCGACGGGCGCATCGTCCCCGCCCCCGCCGAATGATGAAAACGCCTCCGCGCCCCCGCTTTGCCGACAAGGCCGCCGCCCGTGCCTGGGCGCGCGCGCCGCTCCCCGCCGACGACGTCGCCGCGGCCTCCGCGCTCATCGCGAGGCGCCTCCTGGCGCAGGACTGGATGCAGCTGCCCTCGCCCCTCGGCCTCTACCGCTCGGCGCCCGCGGAAGTCGCCACCGCCCCCTTCTACGCGGCGGCGCAGGCCAACGGATGGGACGTCGCCGCGCCTGTCGCCGCCGGTCCCGCCTACGAGTGGCGCACCGACGACGCCGACGCCCCCGTCGAGGCCGGCCCGCACGGCATCTTGCAGCCCGTCGGCGGTGCCGCGGCCGACCCGGCCGGCCTGCGCGTCGTCCTCGTGCCCGGACTGGCCTTCGACCGCCGCGGCGCGCGCCTCGGGCATGGCGGCGGCCACTACGACCGCCTCCTCGCCGCCGCGCAACGCACCGCCTTCCTCGTCGGCCTCTGCTTCGACGCCCGCCTGGCCGACACCCTCCCCGCCGGCCCCCTCGACGTCCCGATGGACGCCATCGTCACCGAACGCGCCATCCACTACGCGCCTGCCGCCGAGGCCAAGCTGGCGCGCCTTTGCCGTCCTTCCTGCGCGCGGCCATGAACCGCCTCCCCGGCAACGCCCCCTGGCCCGCGCGCCGCGCCGACGCCCTAGCCGCCCTCGAAGCCGCCGGCGTCGACGACGCCTCCGGCAAGCTCCGCTACTGCCTCGCCGCCCTCCTCGGCAGCCCCCCCGGACG
>JAZQOP010000266.1:0-8342 GCA_045627965.1 Kiritimatiellia bacterium
CCCCCTGCGGCGGCGGCCCCGCGCCCCACCGCGGTCCCCGTCCCTCCCAACCCCGGATTCCCAGCATGCAAGCAGTCATTCTTTTGGCCGGATACGGCAAGCGGTTGCGCCCCCTCACCGACCGCATCCCCAAGGCCCTCGTCGAGGTCGACGGGACGCCGTTGCTCCTGAACGCCCTCAACCACCTCTCCGGGCGCGACATCGACGAGGTCGTCCTCGTCGTCGGCGACAAGTGGGAGCAGGTGCAGGCCCTCGTCGGCGGCTCCTACGCCGGCATGAAGATCACCTACGTCGTCAACGAGCGCTTCCGCGAGACCAACAACGTCTGCTCCTTCCTCCTGGCCGCCCCCCACCTCCACGACGACGTCCTCCTCCTCGAATGCGACCTCTTCTACCGCCGCGGCCTCCTCGACACCCTCCTCGAACGGGGCCGCGACGCCGACTGCGCCATCCTCGTCTCCCCCTACGACCCCGCCCGCATGGACGGCACCGTCGTCCACGCCGCCCCCGACGGCCACGTCCGCTCCCTCGCCGTCAAGCGCGCACAGGGCCCCGGCTTCGACTACGCCGGCGCCCTCAAGACCGTCAACATCTACCGCTTCAGCCGCGCCTTCGTCTGCGACCGCCTCATGCCGATGGTCGACGCCTTCGTCCGCACCCACGGCGAAAACAGCTACTACGAGCTCGTCATCGGCGCCCTCGTCTACTTCCAGCTCGACGACATCCGCGCCGTGACCGTCCCCCCCGCCCAGTGGGCCGAAATCGACGACCTCGACGACCTCGAGGCCGCACGCCGCCAGTTCCCCCATGCCTAGCGCGCCCGCCATCGCCATCGCCGAAAAGGACGCCTCCGTCCCCTGGGAAGCCCTCGCCGACCTCCTCCACGCCGCCTACGCCGAGCACGCCCGCGCCGGCCGGCGCTTCGCCGCCTGCGACCAGACCCCCGAGGCCACCCGCCTCCGCGTCGCCGACGGCCGCTGCTTCCTCGCCTTCATCGACGGCCACCTCGCCGGCACCGCCACCCTCGCCGAAATCCACCCCCCCCAACCCTCCCCTCTCCGCCGCGGATGCATCTCCCAGGTCGCCGTCGCACCCGCCTTCCGCTCCCTCCACCTCGGCCGCGCACTCCTCGAACACGCCGAACAGGCCGCACGCGACGACGGCCTCCTGCTCCTCATCTGCGACACCGCCCTCTCCGCCTCCCGCCTCCTCGCCTGGTATGAAAGCATGGGCTGGACCCGCTGCGGCCTCCTCTCCCACCCCGCCACCAACTACTACAGCGTCGAATTCTGCAAATACCTCGACGGCCGCCGCCCCCCCCTCCGCATCCGCATCCGCTACCTCTGGCAATGCCTCGCAACACGCGCCCGCCTCCGGCCCGACGGCCGGCTCCGCCCCTGGGCCCGCCTCGCCCGCCGCCTCCGCCACGCCATCCGCAACGGACACTCCTGCTGACGCCGGCGGCCGGAACGGGCAAAACCCGCCCACGCCCCCCTAGAAGCCTCTTCGCTTCTTCTACCCAAGCGTCTTCGGCGACAGCGGCGCCCACGGCGCCGGGCGCTTCGACGCATCCCGGAATGCCATCCGCGCAAAATTCACCAGCACCTCCCCCATCCGCCGCATCGCCGGCTCCGGATTCCGCACCCGCGCCAGCCGCGCCCGCAGGTCCGGCGTGACCGTGTCGGAGACGATGGTGTAAGTCACTTTCATGGTTGAACGGTTGAAGGGGTGAAAGGGTGAAAAGTTCCTGGGGGCGCGCCAGCGGGGACTAGGTTTCTAGAATTTCTAGAACAACTAGAAACTCTAGATTTTCTAGGAAGGGGAAACGCCGGGCGCTCATTCCTCGCCTCCATTTCCCTCCGCCGTCTGTTGTCCGAAGTCCGGCGTTTCTCGTCTTCCCTCTGCCAGCTTCCGCTGGAACTCTAGGAGCTCCGGCGACTTCCGGACATGTTCCCGGAACGCCTTTTCCCCCGCCTCCGTCAACGGAATCACCCCGTAGACCTCCAGCAGTTTCCGGTCGCGCGCCGTCCACTCCGCCTCGGGTTTCTTCTCGAATCCGTCAAATTCCGATGGGTGCATTTTTCTCATATTCGATGACTCCTTCCTCTCTCAAAAAGTCCAAAGCCGCCACCCAGTTGGGATAGGGCATTGTTTTTTGCCATCATGGCAACCATTCCAACCAGTGGTTTCTCCATTGCTCGTCTCTTTTCCGCCACTCCGCCCCCACTCGGATAGTGTGGAACGTCCTGTCCCACTCCACCACGCCCGTCGCCTTCAAAATGTCCGCGTTCTCCAGCGTTACCGCCACCTCCTCCGCCGTCGGCGGCCGCTGCATGGCTGCGCGGGGCATGGCCTACTTTCCCGCCTCCAGCCAGCGGCGCAGCACGGCGGCCACCTGCGCCTGCGCCTCCGGCATCGTCCGCCCGGCCAGGAACGGGAAGAACGGACGCGCCGGAATCTTCCGCCTCGGTGCCCCGAGCTGGTGGATCGCCGCCAGGCTGATTCCAGAACCCTTCTTGGTCTCCGCGTCGCTGCCGACTACCACCTCGGTCCTCGACACCGACACCACGCGCGGAGTCCGGGACAGCTTTCCCGATGCGATCAACGGATTGCTCCCGTGCCCATTCTTTGCCTTCCAGGCCAGCGTCCTCTTCGACAGCGGTGCCCAGTGCGCAGGCCGATTCGCAGGAACCGTAAAAGCACGCTTCGCCCAGTCCGCCAGTGTCTGTCCCATCCGCCGAAGCGCCGGCTCCGGATTCTGCACCCGCGCCAGCCGCGCCTTCAAGTCCGGCGTGACCATGTTGGAAACGATGGTGTAGGTGACTTTCATGAGTTGGTGGCTTCTTTCGGGATGACAATGGCATCGACACCATTTCCGATTTTCACATCACCGCCACCAGTCGATCGCGCGGGTTGCAAGGCGACAACGGCATCCTTGGCAATGCCATTTTTTCCCTTCATCCCGTCAAGCAAGCCACGGAACGCCGATTCCGAAATGTTCAACTTCTTCGCGGACGCAATGACGATGGAATTGTGTGCCTCCACCATGTGGGGTGCGCCTCCACTGCCGGCAAATTTCCGACAGGCCCAAACGGCACCTGCACCGAGGACGGCTCCGAATATCACAGTACCGATGGTCATTGGGGAAACAGGCAACATGCTTACTACCTCCTGGAATTTTTGATGGGCGGCTTCCGTGCTTCCAAATGGGATGTCGATGAACAGCTTCTCCCAAAGAGAACCAGGCTCGATTTTTTTGACACCCAAAGAACAACGGATTTTCTCCCCTGTTTTGCGCCCAGAATCTCTTGGAACAACGGGGCCGATTTCCGGACAAGGCTTTCCATGGACTGGAGAGACTCGCCGACAACGGCGGCATTGTTTCCGGGAGAACCTTCAAATCTGATTTCCAGCGGAATCCGGATGACACCACTGTCTTCCAAAACGACCGCCTGTGTTTCTTCCTGTCCTGTCATCTCTCATTCTCCTTTCTCGTTGCCCGCCCGTGTGGCTGTCATGTACTCACCGCGGGGTCGGCATGACATACCCTTCAGCCTTTGTAACTCCCAAGATGGCTTCTCCGCAAGAAAAGAAGAAGTAATGTTCGTCTTCGTCGGCATAAACCGGTTTTCCAAGGGCAAGTTCCGTTTGTTCTCCGTCGTGGTTTTGCAGATATGCTTCCACACTCTTCTGTGCGTCTTCCCGCGTCATGGCAATCTCCTATCCTCTTTTCACGATTCCTTGAAGTTTTGTAGCGTCGATGGTCAGATTGTCCGTCCTCAAAAGGCCAAACATGCCAGGCATCCCCTGCGAGAAAAAAGCGGGGCCGCTGGCAGCGGGATTCTGGGGGTCAACATAACGCACTCCGCTTGGTGTGTTTTCAGCCACAATCACATGGCCCACGGTCGGGTCGTTCATGCGGTAAACGACAAACCGTGCCCCGACCGGTGCGTTGGCTATCTGCTGCCGGACGCTTCTCTCCTGCATGGGCCACGCAAGTTTGGCCTGTCCTCCGTTTGGCGTTCGATAGATTTCCGTCCCGAAACTGGTACGGGCTTTCGTCGTGGATGGATGCGCCTCCACGTCATACCCGCGCCGCGCCAGTTCGTAGGCCTGGACGCAACGCTGGCAGTTGGTCTTGAACTCCGGCCCTTCTTTGAAGTGCGGGTTGGCGATGGCGGCGGCGTCTTCGATGGAGAACGGCGCGCCTTTGCGGCAGCCGAGGGCGTCGCAGACGGGGTCGCCCTTGACGACGGGGTCGGTGAAGCGCGGCTTCTCCGGCTCGGCGGGCGCGTGGGTCTTGGCAATCTGCGCCGCCTTCTTTCCCGTCGCCCACTCCCACACGCTCCGCCCGTCGGCGAGCTTTTCCGCCTCCATGCGCTCGCGGAAGTTGGCCCAGTCGTCCGGGTCGTAGAGCTTTTGGATTTCTGCGAGGTCGAGTCCTGGACCTGACGGGTCGAAATGGAGGGAGCCGGTGCGCTGGACGTAGGCTGGATGTCCGGAGCCGTCGTCGAGCTGTCCCTGGTGGAGACGGTCGAGCGCTGCGGGCGGGAGCTTCCATCCGCCGGCCTTTTCGTCCGGGTCGGTAGCGTCGAACGTCCCGGCCTCGCGGACGCTGTCGTATTCCTCCTGGGTGACGCCGACGACCTGGCAGCGGCAGTTCCACTCCCAGGGCGGGTAGTGGTCGCGCCAGAACGGGTCGTCGGCGGGGAGGATCAGGCCGTCGAGGGCGGCGTGGGAGCTGCGGACCTTCTCGTCGCCCATCGTCTTGTATTGCCAGTAGGGGAACACGTCCTTCATTTCCTGGAGGTTGCGGTACTGCTCCTGGGCGTAGGCGGCGAAGCCGTGGTGGCGCAGCAGCAGCGTCGCGCGGTGGCTGGCCGCGGCCTTGGAAAAGCCGCCGGCTTCGAGCTTCTCGGCCACCTGCGCCTTCACGTCCTCCCAGGCGGCCCCCCGCGGCAGCTCCGCGATGGCGTCGCGGATTTCCTTGGCCATCCGCAGGTCCTCGAGCCCGGAGACGACGAACGCCCTGGCCTTCAGCTCGTCGCAGAGCGCATCGAAGGCCTCCTTGGACATGATCTGCTTGTCCGCGACGATCCGCGCGGCTTCTTCGTAGGGGACGGGTTCGAAGTTCAGGGGCATGGAATCATCCTTCCGTGGAGGAAGTTTACAGGAAAACGGGGGGCGGCGCACGTCATTTCAGTTCCTCGTCGGTGTTGGTGCGCCGCAGGTAATCCTCGAAGTCGTCCGACGAGATGCGGATGGCGTTGCCGATGCGGTGGGCGGGCAGCTCTCCAAACTCGATCCGGTTGTAGATGGTCTGGACGGTGACGTGGAGGGTGTCGGCGATCTGCCGCACGGACAGCCACCGGGACGTCGTGACCTTCCGGAGGCGGAGGTTTCCCTTTTCGTCGGCCTCTTCGGCATGCCCCCCCGCCGCGCCCGCCTAGCCGCCGTAGGCCCCCTCCCCCAAGATCGCGTCGATGATGTTCTGCGACGCCGTCCGCCCGTTCGGCGGCACCAGGCGGCTCTGCCGAAACGCCTCGCGCCGCTCCCTGAGCGGATCGTCCCCCCCCAGCACCCGCCGCACAAGGAAGGCCTCGACCTCCTCCGGCGTCCGTGCCTTCTCGTGCAGGTCGTAGGCCTCGCGCAAGGTCGCGTTGAACGCCGCGCTCTTGTCCGCCCCGTCGTCCAGGAACAGGACGGGGTTCGACGTGAACAGGTACTCCAGCAAAAACGACCGCCCGTCATGCAGCAGGGCGTCGCTCCCCGCAAAAAGGTCGACATACCCCCCCTCCTCCAGCTGCCCGGCGTCCATCTCCGCCCACCGCGCATAATAGGCCTCGGTCCGCGCCGCCCCCCATTCCTCCGCCAGCTTCCGCTTCAGCACCGGATGCGGCTTGAACGCCCACTGGATCCGATCGCGATACTTCTCGGCCAGCGCCAGCATCGGCTCCGCAAAGTCCAGGAACGTCGACTGCCCGTAGATGTTGTAGCGGTTCCCCGGCAGCGTGTGCGACGGCGCCCAGATCACCCGCTTCTTGGCCGCCGCCTGCGGCTTCCACGCCCGGTCCCCCGCCTCGCCCGTCGCCCCCAGGAACATGTCCTGCACCGGCGACCCCGTGACCACCAGGTTCCGCCCCCCGTTCAGCAGCGCCCCGGAAAACTCCGCCCGCACCGCCTCGCTTTCCACGCAGAACAGCCAGGCAAGGTTCAGCGCCGGCAGCCGCCGGGTCTTCTGCAGGCTGGAATTGTAGAAGTCATACGGCACATAGCACCCGAGCGACGCCCTCCGAACGTCGGCCGACAGCTGGTAGCCCCTGGAAAAGATCGGATACGGCTCCCCGTAGAACACCACGTCCGGATGGACCAGCCCGTCGATGTCCGTCAGCGGCGACGCCGGCACGAACGGATACCCCCTGGACCGCAGGAAGTCCGTGCACCGCATGAAGAGCCGCGCGTTCTCCGCATCGTCCCCCCCGAAGATCATCGCCGCCACCAGCACCGGCTCGAACCGCGGATGCGCCCGCATCTGCACGTACAGCGGCTCCAGCTTCCACTTCGCCGGGTCGTACACGATGAACGCCACCCGCACGACAGCCTTCCGGCGCAGCGCAGCCGCACGCTTCCGCATCGCGCCCGTCGGCATCCGGTGGACATCCCAGAACCGATACTTGCAACGATAGAACGTCTCCCTCAGGTTCGACAGGCGGGACAAGGCGGCGCGGAGCTTCATGCGGCTTTTCCTTTCCAGACGCGGCGCAAGGCCGGCAGGACGAACTCGACATAGGAGGCATCCTTCCGCCCATGCAGCAGCAACCAGTAGCAGGCGCAGGCCAGCGGCCCGCCAAGCGCGACCGCGGCCCAGTCGGGCAGCGCCGCAAAGGTCAGCGCATAGGCCGGAACGCAGGCCAGCACCCCCTGCAGGACATACGGCACAAAATCGCGCCACTGCGCGACATACCCCAGCCCGAAGAGCTTCCCGGTATAGTAGGTGTTGAACAGCAGCGCAACCTGGGCGTAGAGGACGCGGGACACGCAAATCCCCAGAACCCCGAACGGCACGCCGGCAAAGATCATCGAAATGGAAATCAGGCGCTTCCACACCTCGATCTTCAGCACGTAGTCGCTCCGCCCCGCCACCTTCAGCAGGTTCAGGTTCAGCTTCTGGATGTGGTTGAACAAGGTCGCAAAAATGAAGACCTGCAGATAGATCGCGCACGCAAACCACTTCTCGCCCAGCAGCAGCCCGGTCGCCGGCTTCGCCAGCGCCGCCAGCAGCAGCAACGGGAACATGATGGCCATCGAACTGCTCCGGATATACTTCCGGTATACCAGCAGCAGCCGCTCGCGATCGTCCTGGATCTTCGCCAGGATCGGAAACGTCACCCGCTCCAAAATCCCCATGATCATGTTCGTCGGCACATAGGCAAAATGCTTGCCCCGGTCATAGAGCCCCAGGTCGCTCTTCTGGAAATACTTCCCGATGATGACCGGCGTCAGGTTGTCGTCGGCCGTCCACAGCAGGTTCCCCGCCAGCAGCTTGCTCCCGAACGCGAACAGCTCCCGGAACGACTTCGTCGAAAACCTCAGTCCCGGACGCCACCGCGCCGCCCACCACGTCAGCGCCAGGTGGATCGCCCGCCCCCCCACGTTCTGCCACACCAGCGCCCACACCCCGAACCCCCGATACGCCAGCCCCACCCCCAGCACCCCCGACGCAAACGACGAAACCACGTTGATCTTCGCCAAGGTCTTGAAGTCCAGCTGGATCGTCAGCCGCGTGATCTGCACCGCCTCCAGAGCCCCCACGACAAGCGTCAGCCCGTAGGCCCTGACCACCGCCTCCAGCCCCTCCATCGCGAAAAATCGCTCGATGAGCGGCGCGCCGCAGAACAGCGCCCCGTAGCACACCGCCGCAATCGCCACGTTGAAGTAGAAGACCGTGCAGCAGTCGTCGTCGTCCAGGCCGGGCTTCCGGATCAGCGCATGCGTGAAGCCGCTGTCGATGAACGTCTGCGACACCGCCATGAACACCGCCAGCACCCCGATCATCCCGAAGTCCTCCGGCGTCAGCAGCCGCGCCAACACCACCCCGAGCACGAATGTGATCACATGCGTGCTGGCGCTTTCCAAGGCCGTCCACTTGACGCCGGAAAATGTCTGGTTTCGGATCGTTCCCACGGCAAATCACCGCCGACCCGCTTGCCGTGTCGGCGTCCCCTCAACTCTATGCCCGCCCCGCCGCGCAACTCAAGCCAAAACTCCCCGCCCTCCCGCCTTGGCGCACCTTGCGGCCTCCCTGGCCGAATGGGGGGACGAAAACCCCATCCCCCCGAATG
>JAZQOP010000267.1:0-1717 GCA_045627965.1 Kiritimatiellia bacterium
AACGTTTTTCCATGGACAAATGGCGTTTGCGTTCAGGGCTGGATGGGTGTAGGTTGCGCATGTCGGTCATCTCCTTCATCTCCTTGTCTACTGTTGCAAGCACATGATGGGTAGGGATCGACGCTCGGGCTTCTGGCACCCGATTGGGTGCCAGAAGCCCTCTCGTCGCTCCCCACCCGTGGACAGTGTGCCACTGTCCGGTCTCTTTGTACAACTCACGGCGGGCGGCCCGGCGCATTTTTCATCCTTGCGGTTTCGGCGAGGCGCAGGTACGATTGCGGTCCGCAAGGCGGGAACCCGGCGGCTCCCGCCGCGGAGAACCATCATGAGCACAGAACTGAACGCCGACAATTTCAATGATTTCATCTCCCAGGGCACGGTCCTCGTCGACTTCTGGGCCCCCTGGTGCGGCCCCTGCCGCATGCAGCTGCCGATCCTCGAGCAGGTCGCCGGGCAGCTCCCCGCCGTCAAGATCGGCAAGGTCAACGTCGACGAAAACGCGGACCTTGCCGCGCACTTCGGCGTCAACACCATCCCCTACCTCGTCATCTTCAAGGACGGGCAGAAGGTCCAGGACTTCGTCGGCCTCCGCCAGGCCCCCGTCCTCGTCCAGGCCCTGTCCTAGGAAGCCGCCGTCCGCCATCCCGCACGAACCAAAGGAACACGAATGAACCAGCCGCTCGCCGTCATCGCCATCGGAGGAAACTCCCTCATCACCGACAATTCCCGCCGCACGGTCATGGACCAGTATCGGGCCGCGGGCGAGACCTCCCGCCACATCGCCGCGCTCATCGCCGCCGGCTACCGCGTCGTCGTCACGCACGGCAACGGCCCGCAGGTCGGCTTCATCCTGCTGCGCAGCGACCTGGCCAAGGACAAGCTCCACGAGGTGCCGCTCGAATCCTGCGTCGCCGACACCCAGGGCGCCATCGGCTACCAGGTCGGCCAGACGCTCGCCAACGAACTGCGCCGCCGCGGCATTTCCAAGTCCATCGCGACCGTCGTCACCCAGGTCGAGGTCGACCCCGACGACCCCGCCTTTGCGAACCCGACCAAGCCCATCGGCCCGTTCTACTCCGAAGCCGAGGCCCGCCGCTACCAGGCCGAGAACGGCTGGACCCTCAAGGAGGATGCCGGCCGCGGTTGGCGGCGCGTCGTCGCCTCGCCCAAGCCCGTCTCGATCCTCGAGCAGGAGACCGTCCGCCTCCTGCTCGACCAGGACGTCGTCGTCATCGCCGTCGGCGGCGGGGGCATCCCCGTCTCGAAGGACGCCGACGGCATGCTCGAAGGCCGCGCCGCGGTCATCGACAAGGACCTGGCCTCCTGCCTCCTGGCCAAGAACCTCAAGGCCGACCTCTTCATCATCTCCACCGGCGTCGACAAGGTCGCCGTCGACTTCAAGAAGCCGACCCAGCGCGACCTCGACACCCTGACCGTCGCCGAAGCCGAGAAATACCTTGCCGAAGGCCAGTTCCCGGCCGGCTCGATGGGGCCCAAGATCGCGGCGGCCATCGACTTCCTCAAGGCGGGCGGCAAGGAAGTCATCATCACCCAGCCGCACCTGCTCGAAGAGGCCATCGCGGGCCGGAACGGCACGCACCTCGTCCCCTAGCCTGCGACCGGCCGGGGGAACACCACCCAGACAGGCCCGCCGTGCGCCCCCTCCCCGCGTCCCCGTCCACCTCCCCGCCCCTCCTCCGCGGCGCCGTCCTGCTGC
>JAZQOP010000268.1:0-8369 GCA_045627965.1 Kiritimatiellia bacterium
TGCCCGGCCGCCCCCTGCCCGACAGGCACGCCCCCCGCAAATCGTGATTTTTCGGAAAAACCTTAAGGTTTCACCGAAATCTCACTTCTTTCCCTGACGCCAAAAATGCGGATTTCGGGGCCGCGAAGGCGGTGGAGGATCGCTCCGAGCCCCCCCTCGGGTGCGAAAGGATGCCGGAAATCCGCGCGACACCGCATTTTCCGCTTGCATCCCGGCCATTTCCTGCTATGGTTCGCGCGGTTTCACTTCGGTGCACCCGTGGTGAAATTGGCAGACACGTAAGATTCAGGTTCTTATGCCTTCAAAAGCGTGGAGGTTCGAGTCCTCTCGGGTGCACCACCTCTTCAACCCTCGGAAAAGCCATTTTTCGAGGGTTTTCCTTATTCACGCGCCAGCACCCATGAACCCCGCCGCCCCCGCCATCGAAACCGAACGCCTCCGCATCGTCCCCCTCACGCCGCCCCAGCTGGCGCTTTGGACGGAAGACCTCCCGCGCCTCGAAGCCGAACTGGCCTGCCGCTACGACGCCGAACCGGTCGAAGGCCTCTTTCGCGACATCGTCCGCGGCCAGGCGCAAAAAGCCGCCCAGGCCCCCCGCGACTACCTTTGGCACACGTTCTGGTTTCTCGTCCGCAAAAGCGATGCCGTCGTGGTCGGCGCCATCGACTTCAAGGACGTCCCCTCCCCCGTCGGCGAAGTCGAAATCGGCTACGGCCTCGGCAAGCCCTACGAACACCAGGGCTACATGACCGAAGCCGTCCGCGCCTTTTGCGACTGGGCCCTGGCGCAGCCCGGCGTCCGCCACGTCATTGCCGAAACCGACCTCGACGGGCTTGCCTCACAGGCCATCCTGCGCCGATGCGGCTTTGCCCCGACGACCCGCGCCGAAACCGCCTGGCGCCTCTAGCTAGTCGACCACTTGGCGCAAATAGGCCGCCGCCCGGTTGGCGCGGGCCTGAAGGTCGGGCGTGGTCGACGGCGACAGCTCGGAAAGCGACTCGAACAGGTCGATGGACTCGGCGCGCCGCCCTTGCGCCTGGAGGCACCAGGCCAGGTTGAAACGCGCGGACGGCAGGTCGGGATGCAGCGCCAAGAGCCCCCGATAGGCGGCCGCCGCGCCAGCCACGTCGCCGGAATGCAGGAGGCAGTTGGCCTGGCGATACTGGAGGCGCTGCCGGTCGGAAACGCCCTGTGCGTCGCGCAAGGCTTCCTGGTAGAGGCGGGCGGCGGCGGCGAAATTGCCGTCGGCGCACAGCTGCCCGGCCCGGCGCTCGGCGCCGAGGGGCTCGCCCGCGGCCTTTCCGCGCAACCCGGCCGCCACGGCCACGGCCAGCGCCAGCCCCCCGGCCGCCAGCGCGACCCAAAGGGTCGCCTTCCGCGCGGTCAGGGGACGCAGCCCCCGCGCCGCCGCCGGCAGCTTTTCCAGCAAGATGCGGCGGATTTCCTCGTAGACGGCGGCATCGCCGCCCTCGGGGACGGGCAGCGCCAGCAGTTCGCCGCACGTCCTCCGGAAGCGGGTCGGCAGCAGCTGCGCCGCCAGCAGAAGGCGCATCGGGACGGATGCCGCCGCGGCCGCATCGGAGGCCTTCGCGGGGCGCGCCGAGAGGACGGCATCGAGCATGTCGGGGGTGGCGGACTGCCACCGCAGGGCCCAGAACGGCCGGAAGGTGTCGTCCAGCAGGCCCTCCTCCTGGCCGGAAAGGCGGCGCAAAAAGGCCAGCTCGTCGTCGTCCCACAGGGCGCGCGCCAGCCAATCCTCAACGTCGTTAAGGGTCGAGCGGGCGAATTCGATCTGGCCGAGCAAGGCGGCGTGCCGGCGGGCCAGCTTCAGGTAGAGGCGGGCATCTTCGGCCAGCAGGACGGCGGCATCGAGGGCGACGGGCTCCACGTCGCCGGGCCAGGCGGCCAGGCCGTCGGAACGGGGGTCGAACGTCGCCACCTCCGCCTCGAACAGGGCGGGCGCCGCCTGCAGGAACGTTTCGGAAAACGCCGGCTCGTCCAACGCGGCGGCGATGGCCTCGGCGCTCGCCAGGACGCCGGGGAAGGTCCACGGCGCCTCGGCAACCGTCTCCAGGCGGCGGCGGAACAAATCGGCAGCGCGCGCAGGTTCGGCCGTGGCCAGGCACATCCAGGCCAGGTCGGCCAACGGCGGCGGGAGCCCCGCCAGCGGGTCGGCGGCGGAGGGAGCGCTGCTTTCGACGGGGTCGGCCGGCTCTCTCATCGTCATGCTCGGGGAGGCGTCCCTATTCCGGGCGCGGCGGGCGGGTCATCAGGGCCGTCACGGCGTCGGCGGGCGACTGGCCGTGGTGCAGGATGGCGTCGATCTGCTCGATAATCGGCACCGACACGCCGTAGCGGCGCGCCAGCGTCAACGCCGACGCGCACGTGCAGACGCCTTCCGCCACCTGGACCATCCCGCCCAGGATGGCGTCGAGGCTTTCGCCTTTGCCCAGGCGCTCGCCAACGGTGTGGTTCCGGCTCGTTGTGCTAAAGCACGTCACCATCAGGTCGCCGATTCCCGAAAGGCCCGCAAACGTCTCCGGCCGCGCGCCCAGGGCGGCGCCCAGGCGGGAAATCTCGGCCAACCCGCGCGTCACGAGGGCGCACTTGGCGTTATGGCCGAAGCCCAGGCCGTCGCAAATGCCGGCGGCCAGCGCGATGACGTTCTTGAGCGCGCCGCCGAGCTCGACGCCGGCGACGTCGGCGGACGTATAGGTCCGGAACGCCGCCGAATTGAAAAGCGGCTGGAAGAAGGCGGCGATCGCCGGATCGTCGCAGGCGATCGTGACGGCCGTCGGCACGCCGCGCGCCGTCTCGCCGGCCAGCGAAGGCCCCGACAGCACCGCCGGCGCCGGCACGGCCCAGATGTCGCGGATCGATTCCGACGTCCGCTTCAAGGTGGCCTCGTCGAAGCCCTTGGTCGCGTTGAGGACCGGCGGGCGGCCGGCCGCCTCGTAGGCCGGGAGGAACCGCCGCAGCGTCGCCGCCGCGAACTTCGACGGCACGACGAACACGACCGCCTGCGTCCCGGCCAGCACCTCGGCGGGGTCCGCCGCCCAGCGGAGGTCGCCGTCGAGGGGGACGTCCGGCAGGAAGCGCGGATTCCGGCGGGTGCGCGAGACCTCCTCCAGGTAGGCCGCGTCGGGCCCCCAGATGGCGACCGAATGGCCGTTGCGGGCCAGCGTCAAGGCCAGGGCCGTCCCCCAGCCGCCGTCACCGATGACCGTCAGTTTCATGGCTCGACTCCTCCGGTGGCGCCGGGCGGCACGGGGCACTCGTTGCCAATCGCGACGGGCGTGCCGGCCGGCTTTTCAAATGGCGTCGTCAGATAGACGTGCTTGATCCAGGCGTTGAAGAATTCGTTGCGGTTCGCGCGCCAGGTGTTCGGCGTGGCGGCGTCGAAATTCGCGGGGGGGGGGACGTCGGTGCGCAGGGCGTCGCGGGCGGCCTCGGCCAGCAGGCGTCCTCCGTTGTATTCCTGGTGCCCCAGGTGCATCGTGACCTGCCCGTCGGGCGTGTCGAAGATGACGTAGCCGGTCTCGTCGGACCGCGCCAGCAGCCGGATGCGCCCCTCGGCGGCCGCCGCCTCGAGCACGCCGTCCGCGATCCCCGAGAACCGCGACTGCGGGCACATGAAGACGTCGTCGAGCCCGCTCATGATCGGATGCGTGTGGTCGACGTCGAGGTTGCGCACCGGATAGACGCCGAAGATCTTGCGCTCGTAGACCGTCTTCTCCAGCCCGAGGTGCTTCGCCAGCGCCAGCGCGCCCCAGCAGATGCCCAGCAGGAGCGTCCCGCTCCGGTGCGCCACGTCGATGATCCGCGACAGCTCGGGCCAGTAGGTGATGTCGTCCCAGGACTTGTTCTCGACCGGGGCCCCCGTGATGATCAGCCCGTCCAGCGCCGCCACCGTCCGGGCCCAGTCGAACGGCACATAGTGGCGGTCGAGATGCGACCGGTCCGACGAGCGGTAGACGTGCGTCGTCAGCCGGATCCAGATCGGCACGATCTGCAGGATCGAGCGCCCCATCGGCGCCAGCAGGTTGTATTCGTATTCCTCCGCCTTCGGCATGATGTTCAGGATGCCGATGTAGAGCGGGCGGAAATCCTGGCGCTCGGCCGCCTCCTCGCTGATCCAGTTGACGCCGTGGCGGCTGAACGTCCCCAGCAACGGATAGTCTGGCGAAAGGCGCAGGGTCATGGTGCCGTCGGCGGAAAGGGCGGGATCTCGTCTAGCACGTCGCCCGCGCCGTCCCCGGGCGCGGCATCCTGCACGGGCTCGGACGGCGGCGGGAGTTCGTCCGGGTTCGACGGGATCTGCCCGTCGGCCTGGAGCCGGTCCAGGATCTGCAGGACGTTGTCGCCCTGCGCGATCGACTGGTCGAGCACGAACTGCAAGTGCGGCGTGTAGCGCAGGATGACGTTCTTCTTGAGGGCCTCCTGGAACTCGGCGCGCATCGACTTGAGGATGTGCAGCATCCGGTCCTGCTCCTCCGGCGTCGCACGGATGCTGACCAGCACGCGCGCCGTCCGCAGGTCCACCGCCGTCATCACGTGCGTCACCGTCACCGCCGCCGCGTCAAAGTCCGGGCGGTGCACCAACCGGTAAAGCTGGGTCGCCAGCTCGCGCCGGATGATTTCGTTGACGCGGGTGATGCGTGTCGCCTTCATGGCCGTCCGTCCCTACAGCTCCTGGTGGATCAGCTCGGACTCGTAGGACTCGATGACGTCGCCCTCCACGAACGCCCCGAACCCGCGGTCCAGCACGATGCCGCATTCCTGGCCTTCGCGCACCTCGGTCGCCTCGTTCTGGAAGCGCCGCAGCGTCGCGATCTTGCCTTCGTAGAGGATGTCGTCCTTCCGGCGCACGCGGATGCGCCCCTTGAGCGTGATCTTGCCCTTCGTGCACATGCAGCCGGCCACGCGGCCACGCTTGCCCATGTCGAAGATCTGGCGGATCACCGCATGCCCGTTCACGCGCTCCTTCGTGATCGGGTCGAGCAGGCCGATCATCATGTTCTTCACGTCCTCGGTCATCTCGTAGATGATCGAGTAGAGCCGGATCAGCACCCCCTGGCGCTTCGCCTCCGGGGCCACCCCGTTGGCCTTCGCCACGTGGAACCCCAGGATCGCCGCATTCGAGGCCGCCGCCTTCTGGACGTCCTTGAGCGAAATGTCGCCCGCCGACGCCGACAGCACCTCCAGCTCCACCTTCTCGGACTGCAGCTTCTTCTTCCACTCGTACTGGATCGCCTCGATCGACCCCACCACGTCGGTCTTCAGGATCACCGAAAGCTTCCGCCGGCCGCTCCCGTCCGGCTGCGCCGCCAGCAGCTGCGCCAGGATCTGCTCGTTCGTGAGCGTCTTCGCCGCCGTCGCGTCCGCCCCTGCCGCCGCGCCGCGCAGGTCGGCCAGCCGCTTCGCCTCGATCCGCTCCTCGGCCAGCGCCTGCGCCTCCTTCTTGCTCGGATACACCCGGAACTCCTCGCCCGGCAGCGGGACGTCCGACAGCCCCATGACCTTCACGGCCACCGACGGCCCCGCCGTCCGCAGACGCTTGCCCTTGTCGTCGATCAGCGCCTTCAGCGTCCCCCACGCCGTCCCCGAGACTACCGCGTCGTTCAGCGCCAGCGTGCCGTCCTTGACCAGGATCGACGCCGTCGGCCCCATCCCCGCCTCCAGCCGCGCCTCGATGACGTAGCCCCGCGCCGGCCCGCGCGGATTGGACTTCAGCTCGAGCATGTCGGCCTGCAGCAGGATCATCTCCAGCAGGTTCGGGATCCCCTCGCCCGTCGTCGCCGACACGTTGCAGCAGATCACGTCGCCGCCCCAGTCCTCGGGGTTGACGCCCATCTGCTGGAGCTGGCGCTTCACCCGGTCGGGGTTGGCCGTATGCTTGTCGCACTTGTTGATCGCGACGATCATCGCCACCTTCGCCGCCTGCGCGTGCGCAATGGCCTCCTTCGTCTGCGGCATGACCCCGTCGTCCGCCGCGATCACGATCACCGCGATGTCGGCCAGCGCCGCCCCGCGCTCGCGCATCGCATTGAAGGCCTCGTGGCCCGGCGTGTCCAGGAACGTGATCAGCCGCCCCTCGCACTCCGCCTGGTAGGCGCCGATGTGCTGCGTGATGCCCCCGTCCTCGCCCTCGACCACGTGCGCCTTCCGGATGAAGTCCAGCAGCGACGTCTTCCCGTGGTCGACGTGCCCCATGAACGTGACCACCGGCGGACGCACCGTGTCGCCGACCGGCACCTCGGCCACGGCCTCCTCGGCCTTCTTCGGCTCCGGCTTCGGCGGCGGCAGCGGCGCGACCTTCTGCTCCTTCTCGACGCGATAGCCGTATTTCCCGGCCAGCTGCGACGCCACCTTGAACTCCACGCGGTCGTTGACCGACGCAAACGTCCCCTGCTTGATCAGATCCGCAATCAGACGGTTCGGCTTGATGCCCATCTTCTCGGCCAGCTCGCGGATCGCGATGTGCCCCTTGGCATAGACGACCTTCTCTTCCTCCGGCTCCGCATCGGCCGGCTCCTCCGCCGGTGCCGCGGGAGCGGGCTCCGCCTCCGCGGCCGCCTTCGCCGGCTCCGCATCGGCCTCCGCAGGTTCCTCCGCCGGCGCCTCGGCCTTCGGGGCCTCCGCAGGCTCCGCCGCCGGCGCCTCGGCCGCAGCCGCCTCCTCGCCGTAGTACAGCCGTCGGATCTCCGCCCGCAGGAACTCCTCGTGCTCCGCCGTGATGTTCGTCTGCGGCGACTTCGCCGAGCTGCCGTGCGCCTGCAGCAGCTGCAGCAGCTCCTTGCTTGTCGTCATCAGTTCCTTGGCCAAATCGCATACTCTCATCGCTTACCTCCTCCCAGACGGGAAAATCTACCGTTCCGTTCCTCTCGCCTCCCGGACGCCTGTGCGCCGCCCGCTCAACCCTCCGCCTGCGGATACAGCTTGCGCGCCGCCAGGTGGATGGCCGCCGCCGTCTCGGCCCCGATGCCCTCCACCTCCACCAGGTCGCCCACTTCCGCCTCCGCAATCCCCTCGATCGTCGTAAAGCCGCTGCCCATCAGCGCCTTCGCCTGCTCGTCCGTCACCCCGAGCCCCACCAGCACCTTGGCCGCACGTTCCATCATCTGGTCCTGCGTCAAATCCCCGTCGTCCTGCTTGATGTCGATCTTCCACCCCACCAGCCGCGCCGTCAACCTCGCATTCTGCCCTCCCTTGCCGATCGCCAGCGACAACTGGTCCTCCGGCACCTTCACATGCACCGTTCCCCCGTCCTCGTCCACGTCAATCCGCGAAATCTTCGCCGGCGACAGCGCATTGGCCACCAGCGTCTTGATATCCGGCGACCACTTCACCACGTCGACGCGCTCCCCGCCCAGCTCTCGCACGATCCCCTTGATCCGCTGCCCCCGCATCCCCACGCATGCCCCAAGCGGATCCACCCGGTCGTCCACCGCCGCCACCGCGATCTTCGTCCGCACCCCCGACAGCCGCGATACCGCCTTGATCACCACGGACCCGTCCGCGATTTCCACCACCTCGGCCTCGAACAGCTTGCGGATGAACTCCTCCGAACGACGCGACAGCACGATCTGCGCCGCACCGCCGCTGCTCGGATCGTCGATCTTCAGCAGCAGGAACCGCAGCCGGTCGCCGATGTTGTACTTCTCGTTCGGCACCTTCTCCCGCATCGGCATCACCGCCTCCGCGTCGTCCAGGTCCACCACCACGTCCGTGTCATGCCGCTCGAAACGCCGCACCGTCCCGTTCACCAGCGTGTTCTCCCGCCCCTGGTACAGCACCTTCACCCGGTTCTGGTCCGCGTCACGCAGCTTCTGCTGGATGATCTGGCGCGCATTCTGCGCCTCGATCCGCCCAAAACGAAACGGAATCTCGCAATCCACGATGTCCCCCGTCGCATGCGGCGCATGCTGCGGATCCAGGCGGTCCGCGTCGGCCACCGACACCTGGAGGTCGCGATTCGCCACAAAATCGTCCACCTTCTTCGGCACCCAGATGCGGATGTTATATGAATTCCGGTCGATCTCCACCGCCGGCTCCCGCACCAGCGCATCCTGCGGATAGCGCTTCCGGACCACGGACTGGATCGACGCCTCCAGCAGCCCGATGACCGTCTCGCGGTCCAAGCGGTTGTCCTGTTCGTAATAATCGACCATCGATTTCAGATCCATGTTCATCTGGCGTTCCTCCGGGTGGGAATGACATTTGCGATAGACCTCCCCATAGACGCAAAAAAGCGGGCCAACGCCCACTTTCAGATGCGCTTTGGAGTTGTCTTTTGACGCCCCGAACCCTACCCCATCCGCCCTCCCCTGTCAAGCCCTTCACGCCATCCGGCCAAATTTTGGAGCCCC